>CAYVAK010000054.1:4481-13259 GCA_964448425.1 uncultured Sangeribacter sp. | reverse complement strand
GGCTACTCACAAACGCAAAAAACGCCTGAGAAAGAATCGTCATAAGAAGAAATAAATCTCTCCGCATGTAGCGGATAAGCCACATGACGTTTCGTAAACAAAACAAAGGACAAACTGATATGGTGGCCACCTGTGGCAGACGTTGAAAGTTTGTTCCTTTTTTTGTTTCCGAGGGCTCCACAACACCTACTCTTCTCCATTTTGTGAATCATAGCTTCAAGGCGGCTGCCACTACCTGCCCCACTGAAGCCCCACAGGAACCCTCACATTCATATCCCATACTTTTTTCAAAACACACCAACTTAATGAAAAGCGAACTGGTAGTTGACGTACAACACAAAGAAATCTCCACAGCGTTGCTCGAGGACTCCAGACTTGTGTCGCTACAAAAAGAGGCCCGCAACATTGCCTACGCAGTGGGCGACCTCTACATGGCGAAAGTCCACAAGCTCATGCCCGGTCTTAACGCAGCGTTCGTGAAGGTTGGCTACGAAAAAGACGCTTTTCTTCACTATCTCGACCTCGGGCAGCAATTCTCCACTTGCAGCAAATACCTCGAAGCTGCACTTGCCGATAAGCGAAAAGTGCCCGCCATAGCTACATTCAAACGTGAACCCGACATTGCCAAGCAGGGCACTATCACCGACCAGCTCACTGCCGGCCAAACCCTTCTGGTGCAAATTGTCAAAGAGCCTATCTCATCTAAAGGGCCCCGTCTCACCACAGAAATCTCTTTCACCGGCCGATACATGATTCTCATGCCTTTCGCCGATAAAATCTCGATTTCTCAAAAAATTAAAAGCGCAGAAGAGAAAATACGCCTGCGCCAGCTCATCAGCTCAATCAAACCCAAAGGCTTCGGCGTGATTGTCCGCACTTCGGCCGAAGGCAAAAAAGTAGCTGACCTCAACAATGAGATGCGCACCCTTGTCAAAAGCTGGGAAGATTCTATCGCCAAATTCCAGGCCAACGAGCCCCCTTATCTCATCTACGAAGAGGAGTCAAGAGCCGTAGGAATGATACGCGATATCTTCAACCCTTCTTTTGAAAACATCTGGGTCAACGATGCCGAAACATTCACTCAGCTGCAAAACTATGTTGCATTGATAGCAGCCGACAAAAAAGATATCGTGAAGCTCTACACCAAAGAGACTCCGATATTCGACAACTTCAGCATCACACGCCAGATCAAAAGCAGCATGGGCAAAACCGTGAGCTTCAAAAGCGGTGCTTACCTCATAATAGAGCACACTGAAGCCCTTCACGTGATTGATGTAAACTCAGGCAATCGCTCCAAAGCAGGCAACGACCAAGAAACCAACGCGCTCGAAGTCAACCTCAAAGCAGCCGACGAAATAGCTCGGCAGCTCAGGCTTCGCGACATGGGCGGCATCATTGTGATCGACTTCATCGACATGAACAAAGCCGAACACCGCCAAGCCCTCTTCGACCACATGCGCCAAATAATGGCCAACGACCGTGCCCGCCACAACATCCTGCCTCTGAGCAAATTTGGCCTCATGCAGATCACCCGCCAGAGAGTGCGCCCCGTGCTCGACATCCCTACCGCCGAGCAGTGCCCCTCCTGCCTGGGTCAAGGCACCATCCAGCCATCGCTGCTTTTTACCGACACCCTCGACCAAAAGCTCGATTGGCTCGTTAACCGCCTCGGAGTCCAGAAATTCAAGATGTATGTCCACCCATTTGTAGATGCATACATCAAAAAAGGCCTCATATCCATCTACTCCAAATGGCGCCGCAAATATGGCCGTAAGTTCAAGGTAATAGCCGACGAATCAATGGCTTACCTGCAATACAAAGTAATCGACGAGACAGGCCGCGAAATTGACCTTAAAGAGGAACGCGACATGAATTCCTCTCAGAGCAAAGCCCGCAGCAAAGCCCTCAGAGATAATGAAGAAAAAGAGTAACCCCTAAGGCCCCGGAGCCTCAACTCCGGCGGACACCGAATTTCCCTCGGAGCGCTCCTCCCTCGGAGCCACCATCCATCCGGGCCTCACACCACAAGAGACTGTGTCATTTCAAATATGCCACAGTCTCTTTTTTTTATTTGGGCGAGACCTAAATTTTTATTAATTTTGCAAGCAGGTAGGGCCCTGCACGTAGCTGTAAGCAACCTTTGCAGCTTTCGGGCCGACGCCTCATTTATTACCAATTATACTTTTAATACAATAACAACACACAAACACAAAAACTATTATGGCAATTTGGTTTGAATGCAAAATTCGCTACGATAAGGTGCAGGAGAACGGTAGCCTCAAAAAGGTCACCGAAGCTTATCTCATCGACGCCCTCTCTTTCACAGAGGCCGAGGCTCGTATCACAGAGGAAATGGCTCCCTTCATCTCCGGCGAATACACCATATCTTCAGAAAAGAAAACAAAAATTTCTGAAATCTTCTTCAACGAGGGTGGCGACCGCTACTACCTGGTGAAGGTGCTCTTCATCACCATCGACGAAAAGACCGCCGTGGAGAAAAAGTCGGCATCACTCATCCTGGTGCAAGCTTCCGACTTCAAAGACGCCCTCGAAAACTTCCTCAAGGGCATGAAGGACACTATGGCCGACTATGAAATCGCCTCCATAGCCGAGACTCCCATCATGGATGTCTATAAGGCCGACCTCTCAGGCAAAGGCGAGTAAGGAGACTAAAGCCATGAGTCAAATCACTGAAGAGATCACAGCTCTACACCGCGAGCTCCTCCCTTATGGGGCGGAGCTGGTGGCTGTCTCTAAATTTCACCCCACCGACGCTCTTCAGAAAGCCTACAACGCCGGTCAACGCATCTTCGGAGAGAGCCGCGTGCAAGAGCTCCTTTCCAAAATCCCGCAGCTCCCTGCCGACATCCGTTGGCACTTTATAGGCCATTTGCAGACCAACAAGGTGCGCAGCATCATTGGTAAGACAGCTCTCATTGAAAGCGTCGACTCCGAACGTCTGCTCGAGTTTATAGACCATGAGTCGGAACGTGCCGGCGTAATCACCCGAGTGCTTATGCAGGTTCATGTGGCCAAAGAGGAGACCAAAACCGGCTTCTTGCCCTCTGAACTGCTGCAATATTTTGAGTGCAAACGCTTTGAAAGCCTCCGCGCCACTCACATATGCGGCATCATGGGCATGGCATCCAACACCGACGATACCTCCCGTGTGCGCGACGACTTCAAGCAAATACGCGCCATCTTCGACGAGATACGCACCAACCCCGCCCTGGGCCTTCGCGGCTTCGACACCGTGAGCATGGGCATGAGCGGCGACTATACCATTGCGCTCCAAGAGGGTAGCACCCTGGTGAGAATAGGTACCCGAATCTTCGGCCCACGCCAGTATTAGCACCCATGCCGGTTTCAACTACCGCCTCGCTTTTAGCTCCCTCGCCGATATTCGCGCCTCGGGCAGCTTTAACCCACGGAGTTCTCCCGGCCTTCCGACCCGCTCGGCCTCGCTTCTCACCAACCTACCGCTCTCCCCACCCACAGAATAATTTTATTTACCTGACATAAATTCATTTATACCTAATGACCAACTCATCGACACAACAATCCTCTAAGAAGGGCAGACTCGTGGCTATTATCGCCATGTTCTTCCTCTTCGCCATGATCTCCTTTGTGACCAATTTGGCAGCGCCTATCGGCACAATCTGGGGCTTCCAGTTTGAAGGCAACAGCTTCCTTGGCATGCTTGGCAATATGATGAACTTCCTTGCATACCTTATAATGGGTATCCCCGCCGGTATGCTGATTACCAAAATCGGCTACAAGAAGACAGCCCTTTGGGCCATGGCTATCGGCTTCATCGGCCTCTTTGTTCAGTGGCTCTCAAGTCAGTATGGCTCCACAGTGAGCATCGCCGACAGTGTGGCCAACGTAAGCGAAAATATTGATGGCACCGAATATGCCGTCACAAAGCAATTCCATGTATATCTGAGCTTTATAATCTATTTGGCAGGTGCCTTCATCTGCGGCTTCTGTGTGTGCATGCTCAACACAGTGGTCAATCCTATGCTCAACCTTCTGGGCGGCGGTGGCAAGAAAGGCAACCAGCTGCTCCAGACCGGTGGCGCACTCAACTCGCTCTCAGCCACTCTCACCCCCTTCTTTGTGGGTGCACTCATTGGCCAGCTTAGCAAGAAATCAGCCATCAGCGACGTTGCTCCCCTGCTCTTCATAGCTATGGGCATCTTCATCGTGGCCTTCATCGTGATATCCTTTGTCAAAATCCCCGAGCCCCAAGCTGAAGTTAAGGCAGAAGTGGCCGACAAAGAGACTCCCAAACGCAAATATTCAGCCTGGAGCTTCCGCCACACAGTGCTCGGCGTCATCGCCATCTTCTTCTATGTGGGCATTGAGGTAGGTATCCCCGGCACCCTCAACTTCTACCTTTCCGACCAAAAAGCTACCGGCGCCGGCATTCTCGGCGATGCCTCCACCATTGCCGGTGCAATTGTGGCCATCTATTGGTTGCTCATGCTCGTAGGCCGTAGCCTTAGCGGTGCCATTTCAGGCAAAGTGTCTACCCGCGCACAGCTCATCACCATGAGCACCATATGCCTCTGCCTGTTGGCAGCAGCCATCTTCACTCCCAAGACTTCAAGAATCGGCGTGCCCGACTTCATCTATAACTCCACTGAAAAAGTAACTGCTACTCTTAGCGACGCTTCAATGCCCGAGGCAGAAATCCAAGAGTTCCTGCAAGCTCCCACTAAAGATAAGCTCCTTGCCTACACAGTGAGCGAGACTGTGACCACCGACCAAGGCGATGTGGAGAAGCTCACACTCAAAAACAGTGAGAAACAGCCTTGCGAAATAGTGGCATCAGCCACCTCCGAGTGCAGTGTGCCCCTCTCAGCCCTGCTGCTCATCCTTTGCGGCCTCTGCACCTCTGTGATGTGGGGCGGCATCTTCAACCTCGCAGTAGACGGCCTGGGCAAATACACCGCTCAAGCTTCCGGCATCTTCATGATGATGGTAGTAGGTGGCGGCGTCATACCGCAGATTCAGCAACTGCTGGCCGGCTCTCTGGGCTATATGGCAAGCTACTGGCTCATATTTGCTGCCGTGGCCTACATATTCCTCTACGCTGTGAGCGGCTGCAAAAACGTAAACAAAGATATCCCGGTAGACTAATCAAAGTCCTGCCGGCTCTCGGATAAAATGCGACGAAAGCTTCACATAAGGCAAGCCGCAGAATGACCAACAGCGGTGGCTCTGCTCCATCTTTTCAGGTGGAGTCAGAGCCACCGACTTTTTTATTAACCCCCGGGCGCACTTTTCGCTCCGCTCGGTTGTTATAATTTAAGGACAATTATATATTGTTGCCTAAACGGCAGACCAAATAATCTAAACATTCCACACATATCTAATAAGAAATGAATTCACAAGAACTGAAACGATGTGCAGACAATATGCGAGTGCTGATTGCATCAATGGTAGAGAAAGCAAAGTCGGGTCACCCCGGCGGAGCAATGGGCGGAGCTGATTTCGCCAACGTGCTCTATGCCAAATTCCTCAACTACGACCCTTGTCGCCCCTCCTGGATAGGGCGCGACCGGTTCTTCCTCGACCCCGGCCATATGTCGCCCATGCTCTACGCCGTCCTCGCTCTGGCCGGCAAATACAGCCTCGACGAGCTCAAAGAATTTCGTCAGTGGGGTAGTGTCACCACAGGCCACCCCGAGCTCGATGTGGAGCGCGGAATTGAAAACGGCAGCGGCCCTCTGGGCCAAGGCCATGTCATGGCTGTGGGCTGCGCACTGGCAGAAAGAGTGTTGGCCGCGCAATTCGGCGAAATAGTGAGCCATAAGACCTACGCCTACATCAGCGACGGTGGAATTCAAGAAGAAATATCGCAAGGCGCAGGCCGCATAGCCGGCTATCTGGGCCTTAGCAACCTTATAATGTACTACGACGCCAACGACGTGCAGCTCTCCACCAAGGTAGACGAAGTCACCGGTGAAGACACCGCCGCCAAATATCGCGCCTGGAATTGGAATGTAATTGAAATAGACGGTAGCGATGCCGATGCCATAGCAGGCGCACTACGCACCGCCATTGAGGAGCGCCATCGCCCTACACTCATTATCGGTAAAACCATCATGGCTCACAGCTGCGTCACCGCCGAAGGCGAAAGCTGCGAAGGCTGGGTATCCACCCACGGTCAGCCCCTCAGTAAAGCAGGAGTAGATGTGGCTCGCACCATCAAAGAGCTTGGTGGTAACCCCGACAATCCTTGGGAGATATGGCCCGATGTCGAGTCTGTGTATGCTCGTCGCGCCGAGCAACTCAAAGAGATGTCTGCCGCTCGCCACGCTCAAGAAGAGGCTTGGGCCAAGGCTAAACCCGAGCTTGCCGCCCGACTTCAGTCGTACATCTCCGGTGAGCTCCCCATCATTGATTGGGATAAGATAGAGACCAAGCCCAACTGCGCCACCCGCACCGCCTCATCGGCTGTGCTCTCAGTGCTGGCGGAAAAAATGGGCAATATGATAGTATCCAGCGCCGACCTTGCCAACTCCGACAAGACCGACGGCTTTCTGAAAAAGACCCACGCTATCACAGCCGGCGACTTCTCCGGCCGTTTCCTCCACGCCGGTGTGGCTGAGCTCACCATGGCTTCAATCATGAACGGTGTGGCTCTGCATGGCGGCACAATCGGCGCATGCGGCACCTTCTTCGTCTTCTCCGACTATATGAAGCCCGCCATCCGCATGAGCGCCATGATGGAGCTTCCGGTGAAATATGTGTTTAGCCACGATGCTTTCCGTGTGGGCGAAGATGGTCCTACCCACCAGCCCGTGGAGCAAGAAGCCCAAATGCGTCTGCTTGAAGAGCTTCGCAACTTCAAAGGCAAACCTTCACTGCTGGTAATGCGCCCCGCCGATGCTGCCGAGACAGTGGAATGCTGGCGCATGGCTATGGAAAACACTGCCACCCCCAGTGTCCTTATACTCACTCGTCAGGATGTCGACGACCTGCCCGGCACCAACCGCCGTCTCGAGGCACAAGGCTGCCGTCGCGGTGGCTACATAGTGATAGAGGCCGCCAACCCCGATGTAGTGCTTGTGGCCAATGGTAGCGAAGTGTCGCTGCTTTGCGCAGTGGCCCGTCGCCTGCAAGCCGACGGCATCAAGGTCCAAGTAGCCTCAGTGCCCGGCATCGGCCTCTTCCTGGAGCAAAGCCAAGACTACCGCGATAAAGTGATTCCGCCCACAGTGCCCGAATTCGGTCTCACTGCCGGACTCCCCTCCACACTTTTCCCGATTATGCACCCCGGAAGCAAGGTCTACGGTCTCAACCGGTTCGGCTCATCGGCCCCTGCAAAGGTCCTCGACCAAAAATTCGGCTATACAGAGGAAAATATTTACGCTCAGGTCCAACAATTTTTAAGAAAATAGTTGTTACACAAAAAAAATATATTAACTTTGCAGGTTGAAAAGGTAATTCATTATTGATTATCAACATCTACAGTCCGCACTAACAGCTGTATTCAATAAAATAATTAACAATAAAGTATGAAAAAAATTGCTATTCTCGCACTTTTAGGTGCAGCAGTTTTTGGCACAGCCTCAGTTGAAGCTCAAGAAGTTTCTTACGTAGAAGACTGCAGCCAAGGCGTATTAGTAGGCAAGATGAAAGATAATTGGTTTATCACCGCTCAAGGTGGTGCTAATATCTTCTTCTCGGGTCGCGACCACAATGCCTCATTCACCAATCGTATCGGCGCTTCTGCCAACATCATGGCCGGTAAATGGTTTACTCCTGTTTGGGGATTCCGTTTTGGTGTAAGTGCTAACATCGACCGCGGTGCCACTGTTGAAAATGGCGCTTTCCGCGACTATCACAACGGCGTGCTCGCTAACACAGAACACGGCGTAACAGTTTATCCCGAGCGTCTCGCTACTCTCGGTCCCCGTATCGAGCTTATGCTGAGCCTCACTAACTGGCTCTGTGGCTACAACCCCAACCGCCTCTACAACGCTGTGCTCCACGGTGGTGGCGGTGGCTACTGGACATTCTACCACGGCACCGACAACGGCGACCACAAGTGGAGAAATGCTTGGAACCGTACACTCTTTGTAGACCTCGGTGTTCAGAACAACTTCCAAGTTTCAAAACACTTCGACGTGTTCTTCGACGTAACTTCAACAGTGATGGACTACACCACCAACGAAGTTAAGAACTCAAGCAAGTGGAACAAAGACATCACAATGTCGCTCGCTCTCGAAGTCGGTTTCACCTACAAATTCAACAAGACAGGTTTCGACTGCCCCGTTACAGCCGTTTGCCCCACTTGGAAATACACCGATGCTGAAGGTGACGCTCTCGTAGCTCGTCTCGCCAACGCTGACAACAAAATCAAAGACCTCCAGCGTCAACTCGACGATTGCCTGAAACGCCCCGTTAAGGATTGCGCTTGCGAAAATGCCCTCGCAACTATCTACTATCCTATCAACGACTCAAGCCTCAGCGCTCGCGAAACTACACTCCTCGGCTCTATCGCTGAAACAATGAAAGCCAACCCCGACAAGAAGTATATCCTTACAGGTTGGGCTGACAACTATACCGGTAACGACGAAATCAACACTCGTCTGCGCAACGAACGCGTAAACGGTGTTAAAGATTGCCTCGTGAAAGCCGGTGTTCCCGAGTCACAACTTGAAACCCGCATCAACGCCGGTAACCTTACCGACTACGGTTTCAAACGCGCTCAATTCGACCGCGCCGTGACCATCGTAGAAGCAGAATAATTTCTAACGAAGG
>CAYVAK010000054.1:0-4381 GCA_964448425.1 uncultured Sangeribacter sp. | reverse complement strand
TGCCTTATTTGTTGGTAAGGATTGCCCAGAGTGGGTCGGTGGCGGGCAGCGGGGCAGTGAGCGATATCTGCTGCTTGCTCACCGGGTGGATGAATTCTATTTTGTATGCTTGAAGGCATATGCCTCCGTCGGGATTGCTGCGGCGTGCGCCATATTTTAGGTCGCCCTTTATGGGGCATCCCTGCGAGGCGAGTTGCGCCCTTATCTGATGTTTGCGACCGGTGATTAGATTCACCTCCACCAGGCTGTAGCGATCGCCTCGAGCCAGTGTGGTGTACGACAGCTCTACCTTTAGTGCTCCGGCCACAGGACGAGGGTGTATGTACGACTTGTTCTGCCGTTCCACTGAGGTGAGATATTGTGTTAGATGCGCCTGTGGTTGTGGGGGAGTGCCTTGCACTATGGCGCGGTATGTCTTGTGGATTTCGTGGTTGCGCAGCATCTCATTCAGGCGGCTCAGCGCCTTCGAGGTCTTTGCGAAGATTACCAGTCCACTCACCGGACGGTCCAGCCGGTGCACCACTCCGCAAAACACATTACCGGGCTTGGCATACTTCTCTTTCAGCCACATCTTGAGCATATCTACTAAAGGTGTGTCGCCTGTCTTGTCGCCTTGCACAATCTCGCCGACGGCTTTATTAACTACAATTATGTGATTGTCTTCGTAAACAACTTCCATGGTGTTGTGTGGTTTGGAGTCTGAGTGGGTGAGTGGTGGTATGTAAAAAAGCCGAAAAGTCGCAGTTGACTTTTCGGCTGATTGGTGGCGGGGGCTGGATTCGAACCAACGACCTTTGGGTTATGAGCCCAACGAGCTACCACTGCTCCACCCCGCGATGTTAGCGGGAGACGCAAGCAAGCTTCTGTGTGAATTACATCTCTTCACGCTGTGCTTGTTTCTCGTTTGCGAGTGCAAATTTACAGCTATTTTGTGTATTTGCCAAATTTTTTCGCTACTTTTTTAATAAAAATTACTAATATCTTGATTGTAAAACTGTTGTAGCGGCTTAAAAACACACCGCGAGCAGCAGTAATAGGCTCTATTGGGGCGTCGCTGCTGCTCGTTGGGTGTATTCACGGGTGGTTTTGCCCGTATTCTGTGGGCCTGAGTGTATTTCAGTACCGTCGGTGTTGCGCATCGGGTAGATGGCGGCTGTTAGAACTCTTTCGGCATGATGGTGAACCGGGTTGCGGGCATATGGGTTGCCAGCCAACGGCGCAGATAGTCGATGGTGTCGGCGCAGATGGTGGCATCTTTGTCGAAGTGAGGGTTGTAAATCACGGCATGGACTGCGATGCCTCGGCTTTGTAAGGCCTCTAAGGTGAGCAGGGCGTGGTTGATGCTTCCCAGCTGGCCGTTGGTCACAACGATGGCAGGCAGATGCTGCTCGGCTACATAGTCGATGGTGGTATAGAAGCCGTTGATGGGCACCAGAATGCCTCCGGCACCCTCCACTATTACGTGGCGGTAGCTCTTAAGGAGCTTCTCAGTGGCTTTTGTGGCCAGGCTGAGGTCGATAGTAGTGTGGTCAATTTTGGCAGCCAGATCGGGCGAACAGGGGTAGGAGAGTATAATGGGTGCGGTGGTGTGGTCCAGGTCTTCGGGCAGTGGTCCGGTACCCATAATTTTGCGGTGGAGCTCAATGTCTTCGCTTGAGCCGTGGTTGCCGGTCTGGATAAATTTTTGGGTGATTACACTCTTAGGGCCCTCTTGTGCCGCCAGTTCGCGGGCGAGCCAGCCTGTGGCATAGCTTTTGCCCACGTCTGTGCCAATACCGGTGAGAAAGGTCACAGGGGGCATTTGAGTGAATGTGGGGTCGTTTTTATAGTCGTAAGTGGTAGTTTGATTTTCCATATCAAAAGGTTATTTTATTGTTGAGCTTGCTGCTGCTGTCGTTTTTGTGGGAGTGTAGGCAACTGTCGGCGGTGCTTTATGGCTATTTATATTAAAGGTCGCACCTCCCCGGGTTGGGGCTATGCGACCTTCTCTTATATCTTGCGGTTGGGTAGTGGTCTTAGCCTACCAAGCAAACATCGGGTAGTCGTTCATCAACTCGTTGACTTCGCGACGTACTTCGGCAATTACTTCCGGCTCGTCGGCGTGGGTGAGCACTTTGTCGATGAGTTCTACGATTGTAACCATAAATTCCTCTTTAGCGCCGCGGGTTGTGATGGCGGCTGTGCCGAAGCGGAGTCCGGATGTGAGGAACGGGCTGCGAGTGTCGTAGGGCACCATGTTTTTGTTGGCAGTGATGTCGGCTTCTACCAGCACGCGCTCTGCTTTCTTACCGCTCATTTCGGGGAATTTGGTGCGGAGGTCTACAAGCATGCAGTGGTTGTCGGTGCCACCTGAAATCACTTTATAGCCTTTGTCAATGAGCGCTTGGGCCATTGTAGCAGCGTTTTTCTGCACTTGCAGAGCATACTCTTTCCAGCCGGGTTGGAGAGCTTCGCCGAAGGCAACAGCTTTGGCAGCGATGACGTGCTCGAGCGGGCCACCTTGTACACCGGGGAAGACGGCGCTGTCGATCAGAGCCGACATTTTCTTGATTTCGCCTTTCGGAGTCTTTTTGCCCCAGGGGTTGTCGAAGTCTTTACCTATAAGGATGAGTCCACCGCGCGGGCCACGGAGTGTCTTGTGGGTAGTAGTGGTGACGATGTGGGCGTGTTTCACCGGGTTTTCAAGCAGACCGGCTGCTATCAAGCCTGCGGGGTGAGCCATGTCGACCATGAAGATGGCGCCAATCTCGTCGGCCACTTTGCGGATGCGGGCGTAGTCCCATTCGCGAGAGTAGGCGCTGGCACCTGCTATGATGAGTTTCGGACGCTCTGCGCGAGCTTTCTCTTCGAGTTCCTCGTAGTTCACTCTACCGGTTTCAGCGTCTACTGTGTAGCTGATGGGGTGGAACATAAGGCCGGAGAAGTTGACCGGGCTACCATGGCTGAGGTGACCGCCGTGGCTGAGGTCCATACCCATGAATGTGTCGCCGGGCTGCAAGCAGGCCATAAACACTGCCATATTGGCTTGTGCACCGCTGTGGGGCTGCACGTTGGCATATTCTGCACCGAAGAGTTTGCAAGCTCTTTGGCGAGCTATCTCTTCAGCTTTGTCTACTTCTTGGCAGCCGCCATAGTAGCGGTGTGCCGGGTAGCCTTCAGCATATTTGTTGGTGAGGCAGGAACCCATAGCGCGCATTACTTGGTCGCTTACAAAGTTCTCGCTGGCTATCAGCTCGATGCCGCAACGTTGGCGGAGGTGTTCTCTGTCGATGATGTCGAAGATTTCTCTGTCTGTTGTCATGTTAGGTGTTTTTTATGGTTGTTTTGGTTGTTTAATTTATTTTTGTCTAATTAGTCGGTTGAGCGGCTAATTAGGTTTGTTGACTGAGGTGTGGTTAGCCACCGAAGTTGTCGTAGTGTATGCTCTCGGGCTCCACGCCGAGGCTGTAGAGCATTTGGTTGACAGCGTTGCTCATGGGGCCGGGGCCGCACATGTAGTATTCAATATCTTCGGGTGCCGGATGGTCTTTGAGGTAGGTGTCATACATCACCTGATGCACAAAGCCCGGAGTGTATTCCACGCCTGCTGCGTCGGCTGCCGGGTCGGGACGGTCGAGTGCGAGATGGAATTTGAAGTTGGGGAATTCTTTCTGAAGCTCCAGGAAGTCGTTCAGATAGAACACTTCGTTGAGGGCGCGGGCACCGTAGAAGTAGCTCATGGTGCGGTCGGTGGTGCGAAGGGTCTTGAGCATGTGCATGATTTGAGCTCTCAGGGGGGCCATACCGGCGCCGCCGCCTACCCATATCATTTCGTTCTTGGAGTCGAAGATGGGGTGGAAGTCGCCGTAAGGGCCGCTCATGAGCACCTTGTCGCCCGGTTTCAGGGTGAAGATGTATGATGAGGCTATACCGGGCATTACATTCTGGAAGCCTACTTGGGGTTTCGGTTTAAACGGCGGTGTGGCAATTCGCACTGTGAGCATAAAGCGGTCGCCCTCGGCCGGATAGTTGGCCATTGAGTAAGCTCTCACAGTCTCTTCGGTGTTTTTGCATTTTAGGGTGAAGAGACCGAATTTCTCCCAAGCGGGCAGATATTCATCGCCTATGAGGGCTTTGTCAATATCCTTGTCGTAGTCCATCTCAAATTTGGGGATGCGTATCTGAGCATATGAGCCGGGGATGAAGTTCATGTGGGCTCCTGCTGGCAGTTGCACTATAAATTCTTTGATGAATGTGGCCACATTCTTATTGCTTATCACGGTGCATTCCCACTCTTTGACATCAAGGGCCGATTCGGAAACCTTGATGCTGATATCGTTTTTCACTTTCACTTGGCAGCCCAAGCGCCAGTTGTTTTTAATCTCTTTGCGACTGAAGTGCA
>CAYVAK010000053.1:0-13525 GCA_964448425.1 uncultured Sangeribacter sp. | reverse complement strand
AACTCTTATCTGGTGGCCATCCTCGGCAACTTTGTGAACCGTGCCATGGTGCTCGCCCACAAATACTACGACGGAGTGGTACCCACCCCCGCAGCCCTCACCGAGGCCGACAAAGAGGTGGCCGCTCAAATTCAAGAGAGCAGCAAAGCCCTCACAGCCTTCCTGGAGGAATTCAAATTCCGTGAGGCCCTCAAAGAGGCCATGAACATTGCCCGCATCGGCAACAAATATCTGGCCGATTCCGAGCCTTGGAAGCTCATCAAGACCGACGCCGAGCGTGTCAACACCATAATCTACACCGCGCTGCAAATCTGCGCCAACATAGCCATCGCTTTCGAGCCCTTCACCCCCTTCATGGCTGCCGACCTGCGCAAACAGCTCAATATCACCACCAAACTCACCTGGCAAGACCTCGGCAACCTTGAGCTCCTCCCCGCCGGCCACGTCATTGAAAAGCCTTCACTCCTCTTCGAGAAGATTGAAGATAGTGTGGTGGAAGCGCAAATCAAAAAGCTCGAAGACGCTCGCAAAGCCAACGAGCTGAACGCCTGGAAACCGGCTCCTCAAAAAGAGGATGTGGACTTCCCCACCTTCGAGAAGCTCGACATCAGAGTGGGCAAAGTGCTCGAATGTGAGAAAGTTAAGAAAGCCGACAAACTGCTCAGCTTCAAGATTGACGACGGCATGGGCACTCGCACCATTGTGAGCGGCATAGCCAAATTCTACACCCCCGAAGAGCTCGTGGGCAAGCAAATCTGCTTCATAGCCAACTTCCCGCCCCGCAAGCTCAAAGGCATAGAGTCGCAAGGCATGCTCCTGAGCGCCGAAAACCCCGACGGATCTCTCACCCTCATCACCCCCGAAGGCAAACTCACTCCGGGCTCATCTATAGGATAATCACAACTCTGCATGGACCGTACCACTCGGCATACGCAGGCTGCATACACCTCCCCTACTAAACGCTCGCTACCCGTATTAGCAGCGTTTGTAGGGGGGTGGCTTGCTTTTGTATTTGCCGTCCTGCTGTCCATGCATTTCAACACCGCAACCCCCATTATAGGCCTGGAGCAACTCCGCCTGCTCTGCATCGGATTTGCCGTGGCCTCAGCTCTGCCGCTGCTGCTCGGTCCTCTATGCTTCAAAGAGATTTGGAGCCCAAGGCTCACCTATCTGCTCATAGCAGCACAAACCCTCATAGGCATAGGCATAGCCATAAATCTGAGCGGTTACTGCACACCGCCCGACGGCTCATGGACCGACCCTAATCTCGGCCCTTGGACTGACTCCTCAAGAGAGTGGGATTGGCTCAACTATTACCTCGCTACGGGCAAATACAGCGCCCACTCCAACACCGGCTACACCCTGCTCACCTCTTGGCTCGTGAAGCTATTCGGCGGAATCTGGGCTCCACTACTGCTCAACATGGTCTTCACTTCGGTGACAATTATTGCCACCGCCGACCTCACCGCCACCTTGCTCCCCGCCGCCGACAAGAAGAGAAGCGGATTCATCGGAGCTCTGGCCGTGGCCTCGGTAGCCTCAATAATCTGGTATGCCACCATCTACCTCAAAGACGCGGCAGCCACCACCGCCTTCACCCTAATGGCCTTGGGCCTTGCGCGACTTCTAAAATCGCAATTCACCACCAAGACAATTGTGGCTCCCGCCATCGGTGCGCTGCTACTCCTGTTGGTGAAATCACCGTTGGCCCTGCTCCTTATTGGCGGCATTGTAATAATAACCATCCCGAGCATGCCGGCAGCCATTAAGCAGCGCCGCAAACTTTCATTGGTCATCTATCTGCTTCTGATCTGCGTAGCCGCGTTGGCCGGTGGGCGTCACTTCAGACCCGGAGACAATATTGAGAACATGGCAGCCGAAAGCCCGGTCGACAACACAGGTGTCGACTATATGCTGGGCTACGACACTGTGCAGCGATATGGCGAGCTCATACCCGGCTATTTCACCTCCCCCATCAGCCACCGCATAGCCATGCTCCCTCTCACAGCCACAGCTCAATACTTCCCGCCATTCCCCTGGAACTTCACTCGCGACAAACAGCTGGGCAAATTCGTGTGGTACGCCCACATAGCCCTGCCATGGTATCTGCTTGGCGGCGCATTCATTGGTTTCATAATCTTCTGCATGGGCCGCAAAAAGCGCTCCGCATCACTGAGCCGCTGGGCGCTATGGCTCATAGCCTGCTGGCTCGGCATTGCCCTCTACTCGGGCGGAACAGTGGCTCGCTACTATCTGCCCCTCATACCCGCTATAGTGCCGCCCGCACTGCAATTTATCAACTGTGCCCGCACCCGGCTGATAGCTCCCCGCAGCGCCCTAATCTACACTGCCGCCTACACCGTGTGCCTCCTGGCAGCCCTCACAGCCGCCTATATATTTCTAAAGACTTAATATGGCTACAATCAGCGTTATAACCCCGGTGAAAAACGAAGCGGCCACCATAGAGCGGTCGCTGGCCAGCCTCCTGCAACAGCAAGGGGTGCAGATTCAGCACATCATTATCGACGGCAACTCCACCGATGGTACCCACGACATCATAAACCGCTACCTGAAGAGTGCGCCCTACCCCACCCGCCTCATCACAGGCTCATGCAGCGGTGTCTACCAAGCGCTCAACGAAGGCATCAACCAGGCCTCCGGCGACTATATAGCCATACTCCACGCCTCCGACTCGCTCTACTCTCCCACCTGCCTGGCCAAAGCCCTTGAACAACTGCAAGCCACCGACGCCGACATATTCTTCGCCGACCTCCACTTCGTCAACAAGGCCGGAAGACGCATCAGATACTACAGCGGCGCCCGATTCCGCCCCGACAGCTTGCGCGACGGATTCATGTTCCCCCACCCCACCATGGTTGTGAAACGCACCAAGGCCTTAGAGGTGGGCCCCTACAATCCCGAATACGCCATAGCCGGCGACTTCGAGTGGATTGTGCGAGCTGTGCTTATACACCGACTCTCCACCACCTACCTGAAAATCGACATGGTGGAAATGACCACCGGCGGCATCTCCACCAAATGGAGAAACCGACTCTACTTCACCGCCCGCGAAAAATATATATCCCTGAAATCCAACGGTATAAAAGTGTCGCCGCTGCGACTCCTGCGCCGCTACATCTACCTATTCAACCGCTAACCTATCACCCCCACCCTATGGCCTCACTATCTGAAAAAATAGCTCACTGCCTCTCACTCACCGCCCAATCCATAGCCTCGCTACTGAAAGTGGCCCTGCGCTCTCGCCGCCCCTCAAAAGGCAACAGCTACCCACAAGGAGAACTGGTGATTCTCGGCAACGGACCTTCCCTGCGCGCTGCCATCGACAATTCCACCCCCTTCCTGCTCAGCAAAACACGCCTGGCTGTGAATTTCGCCGCCAACGCCACCTCCGATTTCCAAAAGCTACGCCCGCAACTATACGTGCTGGCCGACCCACACTTCTTCACCGGTGCCGACACCGACCCGAATGTGGCCAACCTCTGGCACAACCTTTCAGCAGCCCCTTGGCCTATCACCCTATATCTGCCCTGCAAATACCGACGTCACCCACTCGCACTGCAATTTGCCGCCCAAGAACACAAACAGCTGCGCCTGTTCAACCTCACCCCCTCTGAAGGATTCCCCGCCCTCTGCCACTCCCTCTACCGCAAAGGCCTGGCCATGCCCCGCCCGCGCAACGTGCTCATCCCCTCCATAATGATAGCCCTGCGCGAAGGATTCAGCAAAATTTACCTCACCGGCGCCGACCACTCCTGGACCCGCACTCTCGACGTGGACCAAGACAACAGAGTAGTGAGCATCCAGCCCCACTTCTACAAAGACAACAACAGCGAACAAAAACGCGTGGCTACCGAATACACCAACTACCACCTCCACGACATCCTCAAAAGCCTCTACATAGCCTTCGCCTCCTACCACCGCATAGCGCAATACGCCCGTCGCCGCAACGTGCAGATAATCAACTCCACACCCGACTCAATGATCGACGCCTTCCCACGTCAACCGCTCCCCACCCGATAGCTATCCGCAGGGCGAGGCTAAAAATTCGGTATATATGTTCCGGCTGTGCCCACAACAACGTGATTAGCAGATACAAAAAAGTCTATCTCTTTTCACAAGGAGATAGACCGAAACCTTAATCTTAATTTAATACTATGAAAAACACGTCACAAAATTAGCCATTATTTCCGAAATTGCAATACTTTTAGACACAAAAATTCGCTAATTTAACGTTTTTTAAGACTAACATCGCCCGTTTACCGCCTATTTTCCTTAATTTTGGCAACGGAATAACTCGCATGGAAAAGGTCCTCCAATACGCATGGCAATGGCGTCTATACGCCAACCCTACCGTCACCCTCACCGACGGCAGGCAAGCCACAATTATCGACCCCGGACAACTGAACACAAATGCCGGCCCCGACTTCTTCAATGCCAAAATAAAAATCGACGGCATAGAATGGGTCGGAAACGTTGAGCTACACATACGCGCCTCACACTGGTGGCTCCACCACCACCACCTCGACGACGCATACTCCAACATTATCCTCCACGTGGTCTGCATCGACGACGCCCAGCCCTCCGACAAAAACGGCAACCTGATACCCCAGCTCGTATTCCCCCTCTCGCAGTCAATCATCGACAAATACAACAGCCTCACAGCCCCCACTTCCTCACTCACCATACGCTGCGCAACACTCATCAACGCCCTGCCACGTCTCCTGCTCACCGACGCCATACAAACAGCCGCCTACACACGCCTCAAAGAAAAAGCCGCCAAAATAATAGGCTACCTAAGCCTCTCAGAAGGCGATTGGGCAAGAGCCGCATTCATAGCCGTGGCACGCAGCATTGGCTTCGGCCTTAACTCCGACCCCCTGGAAAGCCTCGCAAAATCGCTCAACCTCAACTTCTGCGCACGCCACGCCGACAACATCATGCAGCTCGAAGCAATCCTCTTCGGACAAGCAGGCCTCCTAATCCCTCCATTCAACAACGACCTCTACAGCCAAAACCTCACACAAGAATACGCATTCCTGGCCCGCAAATACGATATGCACCCACTCCCCAAAGAGATATGGAAAATGGCTCGCACTCGCCCCGCCAACTTCCCCTTCCGCCGCATAGCTTATCTGGCCCACATTCTCTCCACTTCATCATCACTGCTCTCAAGAATCCTCGATGCCGGCAGCGACATAGACCGACTCAGCGAAATATTCACCCACAGATTCACAGGCTACTGGGCCGACCACTACCAATTCTGCCACACCTCACCCACCGCCTCACCCACCGCCCTGAGTCCCGACTCCACCAAAATAATCATAATCAATGCCGTAGCACCGCTCCTAAGCGCGCACGCCACCCTCACCGGCAACCGCGACGAAGAAGAGACAGCCATCGACATCCTCGAAACCCTCTCGCCGGAAAACAACCGATACATACGCGATTGGCACTACCTTGGCATCAACCCCCGCTCCGCATTCCAATCGCAAGGCCTGCTGCACATACGCCGCAACCTGTGCGACCGCCACGACTGCCTCCACTGCCGCATAGGCAACAAACTAATCCGCCAATCAGCCACCCCCGCAACCCAATAGCCCCCGCAACCCAATACCCTCCAGCGCCTAATAATTCCGCGACCCAATAGCCCCCTCGACCCAATAACCAAGTCATCATTGACCCTCAAGCCGCCCTCAAGGCCTAAAAAGCACAATCAACAAAAAAGCCCTTAGCACCTCACCAAGAGCACTGTGCAGGCACACCTAAAGTCGCATAATCAAAAAAACACCCGAAAAAATTTGCAAACCCCGAAAAAAAGCATTAATTTTGCACCGCAAAAGTAGAGAAGACAACTTCTTTATCGGTCCCATAGCTCAGTTGGTTAGAGCACCTGACTCATAATCAGGGAGTCCTAGGTTCAAGCCCTAGTGGGACCACCAACTAACAAGCTAGCAGTTACGAATCAAATCGTAGCTGCTTTTTCTATTGTTTTGGACACAAATCTGGACACAAATCCGCAGCCTAATCGTAAAATGGTAGGATGAAGCTAACTACCAGGCAAGGTTTGATTTGGTTGTTACGAGATGAGTGAATTTAGATAATGTTGGGACAGCTATCGGAATAGTATATCCGATGCAAAGCTGTTGTCTATCCCAAATGAATATTCGTTTTCTGTCAAGCCTTCAAATGTCAGAAGGGTCAGGAATATTGCCTTATGAGACTTTAGATAATTTTGCAAACGTATCCGCTTATTCTCTAAAATTTCAAGATATTTCTTAGAGATAGTAAATCTTCCCTTTGTAAACTTTATTTCAATTATATTGATTGCCTTGTCATTACGATCAATTAGTAAATCTATCTCAGCACCCGGCTGTTCCTTAGATGGCAGTGCGCGCCATGAGCACTCGCTTGTTAACACGCCTTGTATTCCCAAAGCTTTTTTTATGAGATTTGTATGTTGGAGACACACCCTTTCAAACGCATGTCCACTCCAATTGTTATATTTGGATGTTCCTTGGATTTTTGACCAATAGTCTTCATCATAGAGCGTCTTCTTTGATAAAAAACGGAAGTGAAACAAGGTGAAGTTGTCTATTAACTGAAATAAAGCATTCTTAGTCTTTGAGCCAATAGCATTATAACGCCGTATAAACCCACTTGATTCAAGTTCCTCCAAATAAATCTTTATGCGCCCTGTATCCGGCAATGATGTCTCTCGTATTATTTCTTCGCGGGTCATACCAACTTTTTTGTTGCCAAGTGCAGTTATGACTGCCATATATGGCTCCGGATTCTTAAACAATGAGGAATATAGCTCCTTGAATTCATCTTTGAGTTTTGCTTCTCTTGCAAAAAACAGTGCGTTAATATTAGAAGCAAGACTCTGACCACGTTTTAACAGCGACCAATAGTAAGGTACTCCTCCCAATATCATATATGCCTCGACCAACGCCTTGCGTGGCATATTAAGTCGCTGAGACTTTGAATACTCCTCACACTCGCTCAATGTAAAAGGCCGTAGATATATTTTGTCAGAAAGCCTGTTATGTAATCCTCCCTTGTTATGGAATATTTTTTTCACGATCCATGAGGTTGCAGAGCCACATATTATAAGCAATATGTCCTTCCTAGCGGAAGCCCAGCCATTCCAAAAGTTTTCAAAGGCCGGCAGAAAACTCGATTTCGGACCATCCATCCATGGTAGTTCATCAATGAACACAATCTTCTTTCCCTTTGGCAAGTCATTGAGATAATCAGACAATTGACCGAACGCTTCAATCCAATTTAATGGCGTTCTCTTAGCTGAGGCTCCATGCTGTTTCAGCACCATATGAAAATTTTGGAGCTGTGCTTTGGTAGATACATTATAAATCCCGGAATAAGAAAATGAAAATTTGCCATCGAATGTTTCCCTTACAAGAAATGTCTTGCCAATGCGTCTCCTACCATATATAGCTATAAACTCTGACCTATCCGATTTATACACATCGGTCAATACCTTTACCTCATCTTTTCGTCCAATCAACATATCTTAATCCGTTTTATTGTTTATCAGGTGCAAAACTACAAAATTAAATTTACATCACAAGACGGAATCGTGATTTTTTTTTGATATTCCGTCGCTTGATGTATCTAATTTGAACAATCTATGTCATTAAATCCTAATCAATATATGGCTTGGTGAAAGGAAAATAGTAGGCTTCTCTTTGCTGAACAGCTTGAGCCAATCAAGAGAAGAGGGATACATTGCTCGGGGCTTTACCTTTTCTTTTTTTTGCTCACTTGGGACTAATTTAAGTGGGGGAGGCAATGAGGGGTAGTATCCGAAGGCTAAAAAACTGCGCCCACAAGCCGGCGAATAGCTTTGGGCGCAGTATGCTCTTTAAGGGGATGAGAGGCTTTGAGGTGCGTGTTAGAACACGAAGGAGATGTAGAAGCGTGTGGAGGCTATTTTGTGCTTTATTTTTTCGGAGGTGGCGACGAAGTCATCGTCAAAATTGAAAGCTTTCATTTTGCCATTACCCCAGTTGCCTTCCACACCCAGGGAGACGGCGCGATAGTTGATGCATCCGCCGAAATCAAACATATTGAAGAATCCGCTCGACACTTCTGTGTCGCCCGACTCGCTGGCCACATAGAGTGTGTAGGAGGGGCGGTAATGGCAGTAGAGTGAGAGTTTCAGATATTTTCCGAAGCCTTTCAAGGAGCTGAGCGGGGCCACGGTGATACGCGGACCTATGCCCATGCCGGCGGTTATGACATATTTGCCGATGTTGGGTATGTCGCTTTCGCCGTTTTCCATCGCTGAATAGTCTATCTCTGATGTCCATTCCTTCTGGTCGAAGTTTTTAAGTTTGGAGGCCTGGAGGTCTATCCAACGGGCATCGATAGCGAATTTCACCACCCCGCCAAGCGCGTGGCGCGGGAAATTAAACGCTGTGCCTTTGGTGAAGAAGAAGCTCCATTGGCTACGTGTGGGGCTCTCGTCGTCGGCAGCGAAGTCGGTGATGGCATAGCCCAGATTTGTGTATCGGCCCTTACCCCAGATTGATTTCTCGCGAGCATTGCGCTGCTGAAGGTCGAGGATATTTTGCAGCGAATCGCGCTGTGCTTTATAGATAGAATCGGAGGATGTTTGAGCGAATGCAGCCAGGCATGAAATAGCCACCGCCGCAAGTATAAAGAAGCGTTTCATCATTTAATCTTTTTAGTTCTCAAAAATATTGATTTGACTGCATGGTGGTGCTGCTTATTGCAGCCGGCTATTTTTGCAGCCGGGGCGGCTGCTGAAGCGCCGAGGTCTTGATAGTGGTAAGAGAGAGTCATGCCAAGAGCTTCCCCGGGATAGTAGACTCTTTCTTTCTGAATATACCCCTTAGTGCTTATTTTAAAGGAGTTTTGGATAGTTTCGCCATCCGAGACAATGGTCGCGGGCAAGTGAGCGGGAGCCACGCCGAAATATCCGGATGCAAACTCCGGGGAGTTAGACACAAAGAAATATGTCCATGTGCCCATGAGGTTTTGAGTGTCGGAATAGGATATTTTCAAATCATCGCTCCTGTCGGATTCTGAATCTGTGACACACACAAGGTCGCCACTGTTGTTCCATTCATAAATGGTGGAGTCGTAGTCGCCGGAGTCGTCTGAGTAAGTGGCTCGGGTAATGCGATTCAAAGTCGTGTAAGTGATATTCGTCGTATAGCTTTCGGTTTTAGGAGTTTCGTCGGTGGAGTCGGAATATGATTCCTCGGTGACATCACATTGGGTAATAAATCCGTCGCTATTAAATTTAGCGTTCGTATAAGTGGCTCTTTCCGACACATAACGATGTTCGTAGTCATCTGAATATTCATAGTTCAAGACTTCCATCTTAAACGGGCTGTAGCTGACTATCAGTTCGCTGTCATCGTAGGAGTTTACGATTCCGGTTAACCGACCCTGTGAGTCGTATTCGTATCTCACGAGCTGAAGTCCGCCTGTAGTAAGGGATGAGAGGCGGGAATTAGAGTCAATCGATGCAGAATCATCAGGGTCATCGAGAGTGCAAGCCGTCGTAGCAAGCAATGGCAGCGCTAATGCAGCCAACTTGATTTTAGGGTACTTCATGATATTGGTTAATAGAGTTGTCTGTAGATAAATGTAGCTACAAATTTAGAGTCCTGAATCCACATCTACAAATATTTCTATATGTTTATTAACATACATTTAGAAACACTCGCCGCCGTAGAGAAAAAAATGAGGACGCGCCGGGATTAGCGGCTCGTCCTCATCGACCCAAATATGTAATCTTTTCCGGTTAGGAGCAGTGATTGCTCGCCTACCGGGAAAGGATTTACCGTACCATTACTTTGTAGCTTTGGCCATCTACAACCACTACATAGAGGCCGGGTATAAGGTCGTTAAGACCGCAAGCCGCGCCGGTGAGGGTGTAGGCTTTAGCCACTTTGTAGTCGCCTGCAATACGGATGCCACCGCTCACGCCATATACGCTGACAGCGGGGAGGTTGGCATCGGTTGTGAGGCTCTCAACACCTACGAGGTCTTTGCTGCCGAACACCACGTAAGCACCGGGAGCAACGGTTACCACATTGCCGGAGATTGTGACTTCGGTGCCGTAGCTCTTTGAGAGAATCTGGAGGTCGGAAGCATTGGCTACAGTAGCGTAGAATTCTTCAGTGACGCTGGGGTTGATTATCACATTGAGGGATGAGCTACCGTTAGTGAGCTTGATTTCGCGAGTAGCGATGGTGGTCACGAGGTTGACGGTGGTTGAAGCCGACTCAGTGAAGAGTTGGGGGTTGTGGTTGCGGATGTGGTTGAGCTCGGCATAGTTTTGCATGAGGCCCGCGCGGTCGGGGTCGTCAAGATAGCTCCAAATCACCTTCTTGTTGCCGGTGTTGTTGCTGCCGGAGGAGTCTTTGGTGGTTTGGTCGGCGCCGAGTTCTTGGAATTGCCAGATCATGTGAGAGCCGGGGCACATGAGCATTTGAGCGGCCACACTGCCGAGGCGACGCATAGACATTTGAGTGTCGCCCTTCACGCCGGTGGCGCCCCATTGAGTCTGCTTGTAGGCCATGCGCTCTTCGTCGTGGCTTTCAGCATAAGAGATGGTGGAGCCCCAAGTGCGGTTGCTGTCTTTGGGAGAGTAGAAGCGCACCAGAGAAGCGTCGGAAGCATAGCCCATGGCGAATTGGCAAGAGTTGTTGTTCACGTTAGCCCAGCCGGCTTCGCCGTCGGTGGCCATAGCTATCTCTTCAGAAGCCTCGCCCAGGAGCTCATTGATGAAGTAAGCGTTGGGGTTAACCTTGCGCATCTGCTCGTGGATTTTCTTCATGCGGTCCACACGAGTTTGGTTGTAGCGGTTAGTGCCTGAGTCGCTGCCACCTGTCCAAGTGTTGTTGGAAGAGTTGTAGGTGGCACCGTAGCTATCGTTGTCGCCAAGGCCTTTCACGAGGTCGAAACGGAAGCCGTCCACCTTATAGGCGGTCATCCAGTAGGCCAGAGCGTCGTACCATTGTTGTTGCACAATCTCGTTGTCCTGATTCCAGTCGTTGAGCACGCTGTAAGAGTGAGGTGAGGTGGCGTTGTAGAAGGGGTTGCTTGAGATGGGATACATCTGATACCAGGGGTGCAACCAGTCGCTCTGGTTGAACACGATGTCGAGGATTACGGCCATGCCGCGCTGGTGGCAAGCGTCGATAAACTCTTTGTAGTCGTCGGGAGTACCGTAGGTTTTATCGGGAGCCATATAGAAGTTGGTGTTGTAGCCCCAAGAGAGGTTGCCGTTGAACTCCATGATAGGGAGAAGCTCTACGGCGTTAACGCCGAGGTTTTTGAGATAGTCGAGCTTTTCGATAGCTTGGCGCACGGTGCCGTTGCCTTTAGCCTGACCTTCGGTGCCGGTAAAGTCGCGGAACAGGAGCTCGTAAATCACAAGGTTCGACTGCTCGGGAGCGTTGAAGTCGGTCACTTGCCAGTTGTAGTCGTCGAGGTTCTTATTGAATATAGCCAAGGGCACACCGGAGACATAGTCGGAGGGATATGCGGGCATGTTGGGGAATACACTCGAGTCGATATAACTGTCGTAGTTGGGGTCGAGGATAAGGTGGGCATAGGGGTCGCCAACGCCGGTGGTACCGTCTATGAGGTAGTAATAGAGGTAGTCGGTGTGGTCGGCGAGGCCGGATATGCGAGTCCAGAAGTAGCGTTGGCCGTTATAGTCTTGATACTTCATCACATTTTCGGAGTTGGTGCCGTAGTTGTTCCAGGAGCCGATAATCACAGCCGACTCTTTCTGAGGAGCAGCGATGCAGAAGAGCACCGAGCCGTCGCTTTGAATGCGAGCGCCCATGAGGGGAGTGCCGCCGGGGTAGTTTTCAGCTTGCGCGCCGGAGATGCACACCATGTCGAGCTCCACGGTCTTGGTCTCGTCGCCCGATTTGGCCACACCGATAAACTTGTAGTCGCCGGCAGCGGTAAATGAGTAATCGTAGCTGAGAGTGGTGGCAGAGCTGAGCTGCTTCAGGGGAGTTGATGAAGTGGAGTTGAGATAAAGGGTGAGGTCGGCGCTCTGGGTAGAGTTGAGCGAGATGGTCACATTATCGCCGCTTTTCACCACAGTAGATGAAGAGTTGGCGGTGAGGGTGGCATCGAAGCCGGGCTGATTCACAGTCACGAAGATGTCACCGCCCGAGGCTGTCTTGCCCTGCTTGGTGCCGGTAGCGTTGCGGAACACGAAGGCAAGTTTTTTCACCACCTCATCGGGGTCGGTGATGCCGTAGTAGGTGGCTATCTCACCTATGTTGAGGGTGTAGGTGTTGGTGCCGGCGTAGGTCATTTCATACTTCTCGGTGTTAGTCAGCCAAGTGGGGGCGTGCTTCCAGTCGCTATCGGTAGTGCTGGCGGAAGTAATAACACCGGTGTGGGCATATACTTTTTCAGTCTCGGCAAGGCCCATAAGAGCCTTGTTACCCTCGTCGGCGTGATAGGTTATCACAATGTCCGTAGAGTTGGTTTGCAGGATGGCCGGCTGCGTAGTGATGATTTCAGCATTCATGGCTACACTACTGCCCAGGGCAGCTACCATCGTAAGTAAGAATTTAAAATGCATATAATTTTTATGTTAATGAGTTGCTCTTTTGGTATATAGATTACCCTATACGATTGCAAAGGTACTTAAAATATTCTGCTTTGCAAAATAGCCTGACACTCTGCAATATATCTGCTTAATCTATTCAGGGGGCCGAGGGGAAGAGGGAGGTATCAGCGAGTGGAAAGCGGGGGGAGAAAGGCGTCGGGATAGTGGGTGAGGGTGTGGGATGATTCGGTGCCGGTGATAGCAATAATATCGAAACGGTATTCAAAGTCGTAGGGGAGTGAGCGCAGGTATGTGTCGGCGCCGCGGGCCATGAGCTTTTGTTTTTTAAGGTCGACAGCCTCAGCGGGGTCTATATCGGAGGTGGTGCGGGCTTTCACTTCTACAAACACTATTGTGGAGCCCTCTTGGGCTATGATGTCGATTTCGGCATGGCCTCTGCCGGGGCGCCAATTTTGCTCTCTGATGGCGAGACCTTGGGCCACAAGATAGTCGCAGGCGAGCTTTTCGGCAGCCCTACCCCACTGATATCCGGCAAGTTTTTGGTCGTAAGAGTTACCCCGAGAGGGAGAGTCCATGGTTAATCTTTTAGGAGGTCGGGGCGCAAAGCTTTGGTGCGTTCCAAAGCTTTTTGGTAGCGCCATTCATCGATTTTTGCTTGGTGGCCGCTGAGGAGAATGTCGGGCACTTTCCAGCCGTTGTAGTCGGCCGGGCGGGTATAGATGGGAGGAGCGAGCAGGTCGTCTTGGAAGCAGTCGGAGAGGGCCGATTGCTCGTCGCCAATCACACCGGGAATGAGGCGCACCACAGCGTCGGCAATGATAGCCGCAGCGAGCTCGCCGCCGGTGAGCACATAGTCGCCTATGGAGATTTCGCGGGTGATGAGGTGTTCACGGATTCTGAAGTCTA
>CAYVAK010000052.1:0-13566 GCA_964448425.1 uncultured Sangeribacter sp. | reverse complement strand
CTTGTCGGCATGAGTTGCAGGGAGAGCATCTGCCGCCTTGATGTTGACAAGTGGATAAGCGTTGCCAATTGCTTTGCCTTTAAAATCTACGCAAGGCGACGACCCGTTATAAATATTTCCGAAGGGATCCACGCCACAGCAATCCACGCCACAAACATAGGCCTCATTCTCTATAGCTCTGGCCTTGAGAAGTTGCTCCCAGGCATCAACTCTCTGAGCAGGCCAGTTGGCCACAGCTACTAAAAGTTGATAGTCAGGATCGGCATTTCTGCACCACACCGGGAAGCGCACATCGTAGCATACCACCATAGCGATGCTCCAACCCATGTAGCGCACCTGCAAACGGCTGTCGCCGGCATTAAACACAGCTTGCTCATTAGCCATTGTGAAAAGATGCTTCTTATCGGCAAAATATTCGTCGCCGGTAGGCTCAATAAAGAACGCTCTATTATAAAGCAGGCCGCCGGTATCGGCCACAAAGCTTCCGCAAATAGCAATGTCATACTGCTTGGCGAGAGCATGAAGAGTCTCAATAGTCTTACCGGTGTTGCGTTCGGCCATCGCCTTTACCTCCTCTCGTTTCATTCCGGCCGGGAAACCGGTAGAGAACGTTTCCGGGAGAATGAGTAGGTGAGTGTCTTCGTGTAGCTGATCCACAAGTGAAATAAGAGTATCGAAATTGGCAGCTTTGTCACCCCACACTATATTCATTGGAGCTAAAGCTACATTTAGATTTTTTACCGGTAATCTTTCCATGATATACTATTATAAGTGATTAAGTATGGCAGCAAATTCTTAAGCTGATAGCCACAGCGCAAGACGCCGTAATACCCAAGACAATCGCCTTGGGTATCATGAGTCATCTTTACTCACCCTCAGGCGGATGAGTATTACTTCGCAGAATATATTATTCAGCTATTTGGTTTTTAAGTTCTTCTCTGAGCTCAGCAGGCATTGCTTCGTTAAATTTCTTGATTGCCTCGTTGATAGAAGCTCCGAATTCATCATTCACTTTAGTGAAGAGCTCTTTATAGAATTTGTTTTTAGCCTTATTGTATTCTACTTTTGAAGCAAAACCTTTGGCAGTCTTGTCAAATTTCACATTGATTTTAATCAATGAGCCTTCTTCTGCTTTAAGAACAGCGATAGCAGCTTCATCGATTTTCTCTCTGTTGGCATCTGCCACTTGACATGCAAGTATCATCATGTCTTCTACCAATGCTGAGCTCACTGCATTCACATATTTCTTAAATTCGCGTTTGTTTGCCATAGATGTTGAATTTTATGGGTTAATATAAACTGTTCAGAACAAATTGTGGACGACACATAGCCCTGAAAAGAGCTACCATATAGCAGTCCATATATATATAACAATTAAACAAGGGTAATTTATTGTGTTAAATTAATAAATTCCGTGTTTTTTTAATTGTCGCGGGCAATAAGAGGAAGACACCTGTGCCGAAATAAATAATTAGCGGCGACTTAAATTATCGGGCTGCATCTATTCTCAACAGGACAAACAGCAGAATAGTGAAGCCCCAAAGGGCCGAACCGCCATAACTGAAGAAGGGCAGCGGTATGCCAATCACAGGACACAGGCCAATAACCATGCCGACATTTATACACAGATGGAATATAAAATACGACACGACGCTGTAGGCATATACACGGCCAAACACCGATGTCTGCCGCTCTGCTATATAGATGAGCCTTAGTATTAAGAACAGGAATAGGCCGACTAAGGCGGTTGTGCCTAAGAAGCCCTCTTCTTCGCCAACAGTGCAGAAGATAAAGTCGGTGTGCTGTTCGGGCACATATTTAAGTTTGGTCTGAGTGCCATGAAGAAATCCTTTACCTAACACACCGCCTGAACCGATGGCAATCTTAGATTGGTTCACATTATATCCGGCACCGCGCAGATTTTCTTCTATACCGAGTGTCTCTTTAATACGGCTTTGCTGGTGGGCGCCAAGCACATTGTTGAACACATAGTTGACTGAGAACACAAACATCAGCGATGCCAGCACAAAGCCTATTGCCACAAGGCACTTTTGAAGTCGGTGGCGCAGCATCTCAAAAATAGCATATATTACTCCGGCTCCAAGGATGGTGAAGAAATACACATAACCGTTTACTTCAATGCCGAAAGCGGCGAGCACTGCCACAATTATAGCCGAGCCAAGATAGCCTAACGCCAAGTTTCGACCCAGAATAAAGTCCTTACAATATGTGAAAGCCATGATCACAAACACCACTGCCACACCGCAGAACACTGAGAATTGACCTAACGGAATGCCAAGCACAAAGCTTGTGGCAAACTTCACGACTACCACAAAATACACCACCGCACAGAGGGCCGACAGGAGTATCAAGCCACTCATACCTTCGCGATAGAGTACAAATGCAAGCGAGAAATAGACCAAAGCACTGCCGGTTTCATTTTGCATCAGCACCAGGCACACGGGGAGGAAAATAATGATAAGAGCTCTCAGATAGTTGCTTATCTTTGCATTGAGGTCAAACTGATAGGAGCTAAACAGCTTAGCAAGAGCCAAAGCCGTGGCGAACTTACCGAATTCGGCAGGCTGCAAACTCACGGGGCCAAGCACAATCCACGACCGTGAGCCATTGATGTTGGGCGCAACAGCTATAGTGACCAACAGCAAGATAATCACCACTCCATAAATCAGATATGCGTAGCTCTCATATATTCGTGCATCGGTAAGCATAATGCAACCGCCAATCAGCAATCCAAGTCCGATCCACACTGTCTGCTTACCGGAGAATTGAGAAAACGAGAATATCGACGCGTTGTCGTAGCTGTAAGTGGCTGCATAGATAGTGATTACACCGCATATCACAAACAGCATATATAGACTGAACGTAATCCAGTCGAAAGTGCGCCATAAAGGCATCCGTGAGCCTAATCTATTAATGCTTTGTCCTTCCACTGCTTATAATTGTATTGGCGTTCATCATTTTTTCTTCTATACCCTTGCGCGCCGGAGAGATCTCGCCGTTGAGGTATTTTTCCATCATCAGACTTCCAATAGGCACACCATAGGCGGCACCAAATCCGGCATTCTCCACATATACAGCAATAGCAATCTTGGGATTGCTCATCGGGGCAAAGCCCATGAAGGCGGAGTGGTCGGGGCCATGGGGGTTTTGAGCCGTACCGGTCTTGCCACACACCTCAATACCGGGGAGGTTGGCTCCTCTACATGTGCCGCCAAGTACAGCATTTCGCATACCTTGCACCACATTCTCATAATATTTGCGGGCAATTTTGGGCTGGTGCTTCACTCTATACGACTTATCGATTACGGTGTCCTCAATAGCCTTAACCACATGAGGAGTGAAATACCATCCGCGGTTGGCAATAGTGGCACAGAGGTTGGCAATCTGAAGTGGGGTAGCCAACACCTCACCTTGGCCTATTGATACAGAGATTATAGTGTTGCCACTCCACGAATCGTGGTAACTTTTGCTATAGTAGTCGGCATTAGGTATAAAGCCTCGACTCTCTGATGGAAGGTCAACGCCGAGTTTGTAGCCATAGCCCATCTCCACCAAGTAGTCTTTCCACTTTGTGAGCTGGTCTTTAGGCTTAGTGCCCACCTTGTCAATCATATTTTTAAAGCCCCAACAGAAATACGCATTGCAAGAGGTGGCCAACGCCGGGATAAGGGAGATAGGCGAAGCGTGACCGTGGCAGCCCACCTTCAGTCCACGGTTGTGATAGCCATGAGAGCAGGGGAAGAGGGTAGCGGTGTTCACAATTCCTTCTTGCTGGAATATCAGTCCCTGAGTAGGCTTAAAGGTAGAACCGGGAGGATAAGCTGCTTGCAAGGCCCTATCAAACAGTGGTTTAAGAGGGTCTTTCACGAGCTCTACATAATTTTTACCTCTGCTTTTACCCACCAAAAGAGAAGGATCGTAGCTCGGACTGGTGACAAGAGCAAGAATCTCACCGGTGGAGGGTTCAATAGCCACAATAGCGCCAATCTTATTGCGCATGAGCTGCTCACCATACTCTTGTAGGGCAATATCTATTGAAAGCGTGAGGTTACGGCCTGACATTGGCGCAGTATCGAACGCACCATCTTCGTATTTACCTTTTATGCGTCCCAGGGCATCCTTCATAAGAATCTCCTCGCCCTTCACTCCACGGAGAAATTTCTCATAGCTCTTCTCTATACCGAGGTCGCCGGTATAGTCGCCGGAGCGATAATATTTATCCCGCTCAACATCTGTGGCTGAGACCTCGCGAATGTTGCCTAAGATATTAGCTCCCGCAAAATGGTTATACTGTCGCTCCGTACGCTTCTGAATGAAGAATCCGGGGAATAGGTAAAGTTTCTCTTCAAGTCGGCCATAGTCCTCCACCGAAAGGTGAGTCATGAGTCGTTGGGCAGTGTAGGAGGCATAGCCCGGATTTTTACGTGGGTTACGCATATCTTCAAAAAGAGCTCGCAGCTCCTCAATGCTTATACCCATAATGTCGCAAAACGATAGGGAGTCAAAGCCCTCAATCTCTTTTGGCACCACCATGACATCGTAGGTGGGCTGATTGAATACAATTAGTTCACCATTGCGGTCATATATCAATCCTCGCGCAGGGTATATGGTGCGACGCATATATGCATTATTGTCGGCATTAAGCTTATAGGTGCTGTCGAGCACTTGCAGATTAATGAGCCGCAAGATATATAGCCCCACAATAAGCACTATGAAGCCACCTATCACATATTTGCGTCTTGAGAGTTTATAATTTTTTGTCACGACGGTCGATTATCAAACTATCAATACCTAAAATCACAAGAAACGACAGTAGAGCGCTGGAAGCGACCCTCGCAGCTAAATCGCCGATATTGACAAATGAGAAATATACTAAACAGAAAGATGTGGCACAATATACCACCGTGAGTGAGAGCACAAATTTAATATAGGTCCAAATGCCAAGTGATGAAATTGAAGGGGTTAGTTCTTTCATAGCCTCATCGCTACCGGTATAAAGGTTGTAGATGGGGCGTCGCAGGATAGCCAGAATGGTGCATGAAGCGGCATTAATGCCGGGGGTATCGGTAAATATATCTACTATTACGCCAGAGATAAATGCAATGGTGAGCAGCAGGCTGACCGAAGTAGACATCGGAAGTCTGATTATCAGATAGATAAAGATAATCGGCATTGCAAATCCGAATAGGAGTATGTGATTGCATATCAGCACTTGTGCCAATATCAGCAACACAAACAAAAGTATATATTGAGGTATGGATCTTACCATCTGTCTATTTCCTGCGTTAATTGTTCTATCAATGTAAAAGGCGCTCTACGAGATTGCACAATGGGTGTTGACAACCTGTTAGGGCGCATCCATAGTGGCCAACGAGTCTATTTCATTCTTAAAGGAGTCCTTAATCACTCGCACTGTGCTAAGGTCGGTGAATTTAGGGAGGAGGCGCAGTTTAAGAGTGAAGAAGTTATCATCGCTGCCATGCACCTGGCCCATGATTACACCCACCGGGATGCCTTCCGGGAAGGTGGTGGAGTAGCCACTGGTCACAATAGTGTCGCCGACATGATATGGTATATGACGAGGCATCTCTTCGGCGTAAGCAATAGCCGGATTTCCGGTATGCCAACGGAGTGAGCCGACACTGTTGGTACCTTTAACTTTTACTGAGAAATGTTGTGTCTCATTTAGGAGAGATATCACTCTACTACTGTTTTGGCCGGTGACATTTACTATGCCAACCACACCATTCTGATTCACGACACCCATGCCTTTCTCAATACCATCTTTTGAGCCTCGATTAATTGTGAAATAGTTTTGCGGCTGATTAGTGCTATTGTTGATGACTGTCGCCATGATGTAGCTGAAACGCTGCATAGGCACATTGGCTAACGCAGCTGAATCCTCAGGCACCAAAGTCTTGTAGTAGTCTATGCTATTGCGTAGATTCAGCACCTCATTTTCCAGAAGTGCATTTCTGCGCTGAAGGTCCTCATTTATAGATCTGAGATTAAAGTAGCCGGTGACATTGCCTGAAGTCTCGTAAATCCAAGATGTAACATTGCCGGCCGAGGTCAGATACACTGATTGTTGGTAACGATTACCGGTCACCATCCAAACAATGCTCGCCACAAAGTAGATTACAAAAAGGAACCAGCTTCCGTATTTTACAAAGAATGTAAATATGTTTCGCATATCGAATAAAGATATTCTCCTATGTGTCAGCACGCCGCAGCGCAGCCGGCACTCTACACCTATATTTTAATATAATGTTTTGAGCGCAGGCAAAAGGCTCTTACGCTCAAAACATATTCAGTGAGTGGCCACCCCGAAAGGCAGCTACTTGTATGGTCGATAAAATTAGGTGTTGCGAATCAAGAAGCCGAAGCGGTTGATGTTTTTAAGAGCCACACCTGTACCTCTTGCCACAGCGTGCAACGGGTCTTCAGCAATGTGGAATTGAATTTTGAAGCGTTCTGTGAGGCGTTTGTCAAGGCCACGGAGAAGGGCGCCACCACCTGCCAAGTAGATACCATTGCGGGCAATATCCTGATAAAGTTGCGGAGCTGTCTGCTCAAGAGCGCTTTGAATTGCGGCTTCCATCTTTGAAATAGTGCCCTCAATGCAGCTTGCAATCTCCTTGTAGCTTACAGCCACAGTGAGAGGGAGCGCAGTGATTTTGTTGGGGCCGGTAATTTCATAGTCGGCCGGCGGGTTCTCAAGGTCGGTAACAGCAGCGCCGACATTAATTTTAATCAGCTCAGCCATAGTGGTACCCACTTTCATGTTGTGCTCACGCATCATATAGTCTTGAATATCGCTTGTGAGCTCGTTGCCGGCTATCCTTATGCTCTTATTGCTGCAAATGCCGCCAAGGGAGATTACTGCGATTTCAGTTGTACCACCACCTATATCTACAATCATGTTGCCTTCGGGAGCTTCAACATCCAAGCCGATGCCAAGTGCAGCAGCCATAGGCTCCTGAATAAGGTAAACCTCGCGGCCACCTGCATGTTCGCTCGATTCTTTCACGGCACGTGTCTCAACCTCAGTAGAACCTGAAGGTATGCAGACCACCATGCGAAGGGTAGGAGTGAACCAACGATGCTTTGAGCCCACCATTTTTACGAGGCCTCTAATCATCTGCTCTGCTGCGGTAAAGTCGGCTATCACACCGTCGCGAAGCGGACGTATAGTACGAATGCCGGGAGGCTCTTTGCCCTCCATAAGGTAAGCAGAACGTCCCACTGCTATTACTTTCTCATTCTTGGTCTCAAGAGCCACAACTGAGGGCTCATCGACCACAATCTTATCGTTGTGGATAATGATGGAATTGGCTGTACCTAAGTCCATCGCTATCTCTTGTGTAAATGAAAAGAATCCCATTCTGATGTAGATATGATTTTTGGTATTTTGTTATTCTCGAAAATTTATTCTAATGTTTAAAGTGACGCACACCTGTAATCACCATCGCCACTCCGTTGGCATTACAATAGTCTACTGTCTCTTGGTCTCTAATCGAACCGCCGGGTTGCACCACTGCGTCGACGCCCTCTTTATGGGCTATCTCCACACAGTCGGCAAAGGGGAAGAAGGCATCGGAGGCCATGACCGCACCATTGAGGTCAAATCCGAAACCTTTAGCCTTCTCTATAGCTTGCTTAAGCGAATCAACACGAGATGTCTGGCCTATGCCACTTGCGCAAAGCTGCTTATTCTTTGCAAGCACAATGGCATTTGATTTTGAGTGTTTCACCACCTTGTTGGCAAACACCAAATCCTCGGCTTGAGCAGCTGTGATTCTCTTGGTTGTGGCAGCCTTGAAATCAGCTTCTGTCTCCACATTGCCGTCAGCTTCTTGAGCAAGGACACCGTTAAGGGCAGAGCGGTATTTCATTTTTGGCAATTGAAGATTCTTTGCCAAAAGTATAATTCTATTCTTCTTTTGTTTCAACACCTCAAGGGCTTCGGCTGAATATTCAGGCGCTATTACAACCTCAAAAAATATCTTATTGATTTTCTCTGCGGTCGCCTTATCAATAGCGCCGTTGGCAATGAGGACTCCGCCAAATGCCGACACCGGGTCGCAAGCCAATGCATCGTCCCAAGCTTTCTCAATGTTTTCTCTTGAGGCTATGCCACAAGCATTGTTGTGCTTAAGAATTGCGAATGTTGGCTCACTGAAATCATTTATCAGGCTTACGGCAGCATCAATGTCAAGGAGGTTGTTGTAGCTTATCTCTTTGCCATGAAGCTTGTCAAACATCTTGTTGAAGTCGCCGAAGAAAGCACCTTTCTGATGCGGGTTCTCACCGTAGCGCAAGTGCATACTACCGTTAGCTGTCACACGCAGATAATTAGGCTCTTCGCCTGCAAACCAATTGTAGATTGCACTATCGTAGCCCGAGCTGACCGCAAATGCCTCGGATGCAAAATATTTGCGCTGCTCAAGGCTTGTAGCAGCACCCTGGGCTTTAAGTATTGTCTGAAGTGGCTCATACTGTGCTTTAGAGGCAACGATAACCACATCTTTGAAATTCTTGGCTGCTGCTCTAATCAAGCTTATGCCGCCTATATCGATTTTTTCAATTATATCAGCATCTGAAGCACCTGATGCCACTGTGTCTTCAAACGGGTAAAGGTCAACAATTACAAGGTCGATTTCCGGAATTTCATATTCGGACGACTGGCTGCGATCGCCCTCATTGTCACGACGCGACAGGATGCCGCCGAACACTTTGGGATGCAGGGTTTTCACTCTTCCGCCTAAAATTGATGGATATCCGGTCAATGATTCTACAGCCTCACAGGGAAGGCCCAAGCTTTCAATAAAAGATTGTGTGCCGCCGGTTGAAATAAATTTCACTCCGTCGGCAGCGAGGTTCTTTAATATTTCATCAAGGCCATCTTTGTGATACACCGACACTAAGGCCGTCTGTATTTTCTTTAAATCCGCCATAATTTGTACCTAAATTTTTATTGTTATAATGGTTAATAATCTACACACTTCTGTTGAAAGCGACTATGATTCAGTGCCAAATAAGCCACCGGACAAGCCGGAGTAATTGTGCATTAAAGCCGCACAAAAAAGCCGTTTTAGCATGACTCTATTTGTCTGCTTTCATGTGCAAAATTAATCAAAAAAACGCACACTCACACTATTGGGGCCGCCAAAATTTATTTACACACGCAAATACACAAAATTTCCGCGTCCAAGGCAATTGCAACATCTGCAATAATAGTGCACGTTTAGCCGGTACTTTTCGCTCCATACCGGATATTTCTCGGTGCTATTTTATTAAATAATAAGTGATTGTGGAAATGGTGTTGTCAAGGTCGGCCACTTCTGTACTTGTGATAGTGTCCGAGCCTTTTTCCTTATCGGCATAAATGGCTTTTGCACGCTCTGCATATCCGAGGGCGGGTGTGAGATATTTATCGCTTATCTCTTTGTGCTTTTTGCGCGAACTTTTGCCATTGCCTTCTATCAGGCCAATCTCTTCTATCCCTTGCTTTGCAAGCGCCTTTGAAGCCGCCAATAGGGTGGCAAAATCGGCATTAGGCATCGAGGCCGCCATGCGGTAATCAGCCAAGCCCTCCGATTTTTTATCCATCACAAGATTGACATTTCCTCTAAGCGAAAGCAACAGATAATTACTGTCGTTCTCACAAATAAGTTTATCGAGCACAGTCAGCGCATCCTCAGGCTTTGATTCCCAAATCTTTCCGGCCACATATTTTTGGATGAACATCTCCGGTTTAGCGCCGAATCTGCTCACACCCTCCTCTGCTATGTCAGTAATCTTCCTCATTGCCTCGGGCATCTTACTGCTGTCTGATTGGGCTATTTTGCGATAACAAATCATCTCATTAAGCAAGACCTCCTTCTTGGGATAATGGAGCTCGCGAGCCTTTTCAAAAGCATCGGCACTGAGGGCGTATTTAGCGTCATTATAAGCCATCACGCCGGCATAGAAATATGCGTTAGCACGAGCGGAATCTGTAACCGCGTGCTTACCGGAGTAATATGGCTCTATCGGTGCGCTTGCGTAGGCCATGAAAGCGTCGTATGCCTTCGGAAAATATTGTTTCTTATTAAGATAAGCTATGCCGGAATTATAATATTGCGGTATCGAGTTATTCAGCCATTCCACTATTTCCGCACTGTATTTTGTATGGGCACGACCTTTTTCGTCGATAACAGTATCCCGACTCAAAGCCATTTTATAGTGCTGCCGAGCATCCATAAGTGCATCAGCCATGGCCACACGATCCACTTTCGGATCATTGCGATTTATGGATAATTGCTTGTAGTATTCATTATAAATATTGTTGTCAACACGGCCGGCCACATAGTGCACCTTAGGCGAAAGCGCAAGCAGGGAATCCTTGAGTGCTTCCGCAATTAGCTTCTTGGCTTCAGAATTCTTTTCGGGCGTGGGCAACAGTTTTTCAGCAGATTTAAGATTCTTTACTGCCGTCTTAGAGGGCTGAGCACCGGCAGGTGCCTGGCTATTGGCATAAGTGTATGCAGCACTTACCAAGCCTGTTACAAAGACAGCTGAAAGTAAATATTTAAGTATATGAAGTGACTTCATTAATCGTTTATTGCGCAATTTTAGACTTGTTTTCAGTCTGCAAAGTTACGCAAAATTTCTAATATCCTAAATCCGCCCGATTCTTCAGCGTCCGCCGCCGAAGGTTTATTTGTGAAAAATGTAGAAAATTCTTAACTTTGCAGTGAAAAAGGCAGAGCGTAAACACTCTGTTTACCTATTAATTTCAACGTGTAATGGCAGAAGCTTTAGTCATAATCCCAACTTACAATGAGATTGAAAATATCTCAAATATAATCGATGCCGTTTTCCAACAGCCTGAATCATTTGATGTTTTAGTCATTGACGACGGCTCTCCCGACGGGACTGCCGATGCGGTGCGCCGGAAGATGCAACAGTATCCCGACAGAGTCTTTCTCGAAGAGAGATCCGGCAAGTTGGGCCTTGGCACTGCCTATATCCACGGCTTCAAATGGGCCCTCGCCCGCGGTTATAACTACATCACTGAGATGGATGCCGACTTCTCACACAACCCCAACGACCTTCCTAAACTCCTAATAGCTTGCCGCGACAATGGCGCTGATGTGGCTGTCGGTTCTCGCTATATCACCGGTGTGAATGTGGTGAACTGGCCTATGGGCCGTGTATTAATGTCGTACTACGCCTCTGCTTATGTGCGCATGGTCACTCGCCTTAAGGTGCGCGACACCACAGCCGGATTCGTGTGCTGGACCAGAAGAGTGCTTGAGACTTTGGAGCTCGACAAAATCGAGTTTAAGGGCTACGCATTCCAAATAGAGATGAAGTTTAAGGCCTTCAAATATGGCTTCAAAATCACAGAAGTGCCCATCATTTTTGTCAACCGTGTGCTCGGCTCGAGCAAAATGAACGGAAGCATATTTGGCGAAGCAGTGTTTGGCGTAATCAAGCTCCGACTCAAATCCCTATTCCATAAATACCCCAACTACAACGCACAGAAATAACGCCATCCGGCGCCGCAATTAAATTTCTATATTATATATGTGCCAATTGTCTCAATCCGGCACATATTATTTTGATGAAGCCTACCCCCTGAAACTAAAGAAATAACGATTACCTAATATGCTCAGCACACTATTACTGAATCAATTACTTCAAATACCCGGGTTTAGCCTTGAGGCTGACTCCACTGCCAACAACCTGCCCGACACAGCAAGTCAAGTGCCCGACTCAATAGTCTCGCCCGTGGCAGCTGTAGCAGAAGAAGCTGCACCGACCATTGAGAATGTCAAAACCCTCTTATCACCCGAGTCGATCAGTAATCTCATATCTTCGCTGATAAGCTTTGGCATTAAAGTCGGTGTGGCCATCCTTGTTGCTCTTGTAGGCAAATTCATAATCCAACGCATATTTAAATTTGTAAAGAAAGCGCTCACTCGCCGAAACACCGAGCCGTCGCTTGTCACCTTCATACTCAGCTTCATCAAGATTAGCCTTTACTTCATCCTGATTGTAATCGTAATAGGCATCTTGGGCGTACAGACCAGCTCATTCATCGCAATATTCGCCTCTGCCGGCGTCGCCGTTGGTATGGCCCTAAGCGGCACTCTCCAGAACTTCGCCGGCGGTGTACTAATCCTCCTGCTCAAACCATACAAAGTGGGCGACTTTATTGAGGCCCAAGGCTATACCGGAACCGTAAAGGAGATTCAAATCTTCAATACTATTATCACCACCCCCGACAATAAATCTATCATAATTCCTAACGGCGGCCTCTCTACCGACACCATCAACAACTACTCAAAAGAAAACTATCGCAGAGTAGATTGGGTTATCGGCGTAGCCTACGGCACCGACTTCGATGTCGCCAAGAAGGTGATTCTGGATATCCTCAAAAGCGACAACAGAGTGCTCCGCACTCCGGCCGAGCCATTCGTCGCAATCAACGAATTAGCCGACTCAAGTGTCAACCTTACCGTCAGAGCCTGGGCTCTATCTTCCGATTATTGGGACATATATTTTGAAATGAATCAGCGATTCTACGCCCAACTACCCAAGAACGGCATCGAATTCCCGTTCCCACAAGTCGATGTACATATGTCGTAAGCACTAAGAGGCTTTGGGCGGCTCGAGATATTCAATAGTTTTGCCGTGAGATTTGGCATATTCTATTTCCGAACGGGTAGAGCTACCGATATAGCCCCCGACATTAATCACATAAATGCCGTCGGCCATATCAATCTTGCGCTTGTGCATATCGTCGAGCATCTCCTTGACACCGTCAGTCCACACCTCATCATCTCCGCTGTGACCGAAAAGTCCAACGGAGATTACTATTTTACCGGCTAAGCTAAGGCGTTTCTGCGCCTCCATAAATTCATCCTTGAATCTGGTGCTACCACAAAGGGTAACTACTTTATATTTTCCGACCATGATATTTTCATGAGTTATAAGATTTGCAATGCTATGGCAGCGCAAGCTTCCGCATCAGCAAGCGCGTGATGATGATTCTCCAAGTCGTAGCCACAAGCAGCAGCCACAACGTGCAACTTATGATTAGGCAACCTGAGGCAACGCCTCGAAGCCACCAGAGTGCAATAGAACGGATAATCCGGATACTCCATACCGTATTCCTCAAACGCCGCCTTCAGGCAACCCTCATCAAAAGCCTTATTGTGGGCCACCAGAGGAAGACCGGCAAGCCTCGAAGCCACTTGCGCCCAAACCTCCGGAAACGTCGGAGCAGAGTCAGTGTCACGGCGTGTAAGGCCGTGAACCTCAGTAGTCCAAAACGTGTAATAATTAGGTACCGGCCTAATCAGACTGTAGAACCGATCCACAATCTCGCCATTCCTAACAATCACAATACCGACACTGCAAACGCTGGAACGTCGAGCGTTAGCAGTCTCAAAATCAATAGCTGCAAAATCAGTCATATCCAAACGATTCAGTTGTTGCACATCTCCTCGGCAACGTCAATCATCGTGTCGAGAGCTTCGGAGCGCAGTCTTT
>CAYVAK010000051.1:0-13619 GCA_964448425.1 uncultured Sangeribacter sp. | reverse complement strand
GATTTGCAGAATTAGAAATTTAGGCGTAACTTTGACATAAATTAAAAATAAAAAATATAACCATAATGGCAACACAATTTACAGACGCAACAGCTCGCGAAGCTATCAATTCAGGCAAAGTGGTAGTGCTCGATTTTTGGGCAGAATGGTGCGGCCCGTGTGTAAAGCTCGGACCCGTAGTCGAAAACCTTGCCGAGAAATATGAAGGCAAAGCGCTTGTAGGAAAAATCAATGTGGATGAGAACGACGAGGTGAGCTCAGAATTCCTCGTTCGTAATATCCCCACTGTGCTTTTCTTCAAGGATGGCGAATTGAAAGACCGCTCTGTGGGCTATGTGTCGCTAAGCGACCTGGAGTCAAAACTCGCGGCGCTATTATGATGAGGGAATAACCTCTAACCAAAATCCGTTATCGTAAATCAACACACCCTGGAAGAGGTTATCGCTTGCTGAATAAGGCAGGCTAACCTCTTCCATTCTTTTCTATATTGCCCTAACCAAATCAAAACTTAAGGCCTATGCTCTTGGACGCTTTTGATTCTAACACCACCAATATATGAACCGTTTGCTTATTTCCATAGCTCTACTGCTGAGCGCACTCACAGCCTTTTCGGCTATTCGCGAAGAGGAAATCAGTGTGATAAATCCACTTGACGGCACCACTCTCAACGGCACTCTATCATTGCCTGCCAAAGGTAAACCTAAAGCAATACTGGTGCTCGCCAGCGGCAGTGGTCTGCAAGACCGCGATGAAACTATCGGTGTGCACAAACCGTTTAGAGAAATAGCCGAATATATGGCAGAGAATGGCTATGGCGCATTGCGCACCGACGACCGCGGGTATGGTAATCCGCCAGACACTGCGCTACTGGCACGTAGCTCTCAATGGGATGAGATGAGCGATTACCGCTGCCTCGTGGCCTCTCTAAAGGAGCGAAAAGACTTAAAAGGAGTAAAGATTGGTTTGCTTGGACACTCACTCGGCGGCTCAGAGGCTATCATGTGTTTCTCTAAATCGGATAAGGCTCGCAAGTATGTTGCAGTGGGCACAACTCCCGACTTCATAATCACTCTCGCCGCACCTATGCTACCGGGCGACCAACTGCTGCTCTCACAACTCAAAGCCATATTGGAAGCGCGAGGCCTCGGATTTCAATACGCCGCCACAGAAGCCCAAGTTGCGCCGCGCTACCAATGGGCAAAGTCGGATATGCCCGATTCCGAGCTCCGCGAAAAGCTTTACGAAGACGTGGTAAAGGATATTCCGCCGGCAATGCTTACCGAAGCACTAAAGGCTCAAATTGAAGTGGAAATAGGAGTGATGGCCTCGCTCGCATATCGAGAAATGCTCCGCTATGACCCTTCAGAAGACATTAAAAATGTAAATGTGCCTTGGCTGGCCCTCTTCGGCACAAAAGACACTCAAGTAGAGGCCACTGTCAATTCAGAGGCTCTCAAGGCACAATTGCCGAATGCCAAAAATTTGACTTGCGAAGTGCTCGTGGGCAAAAACCATCTGTTTCAGAACGCAAAGACAGGTGTCACTGAAGAGTATGACATCCTGCCCGAAGATATCGCTCCTGATGTGCTTCAAGAGATGCTTGAGTGGCTCGTAAACCTCAGCAAAAAATAAAAACTTCTCAAATGCGTTGGCATAAAGAATTAGTTCGGCGAGCTACTTCGGTAGTTTGCCGAATTTTATTAGCCGCTTGGTGTAGTAGGGGGAGGTGATATTGCTAATAGTGACACCCTTGGAAGATGAAGCGTGGATAAACTCGGTGCCCGTCAGCATCATGCCAACATGTGAAACAGCCTGTGGATCAGATCCGGTGGCAAAAAATACCAAGTTGCCGGGGACAACCCTCGAAGAATCGACATCCAAACAGAAGTCGGCTTGCTTGGCCGAATTGCGCGGCAACAACCAATTAGACACCTCCTTAAAGACCTCCATCACAAATCCTGAGCAGTCTGTGCCAACCCCTTTTTCTGCTTTTGCATATTGATAGGGCGTGCCAATCCACGAGATAGCCTCCTTAATCAGAGCTTTTGCCTCTTTATCCGGCTTGCAGGGATTTTGATTCACATACTTGTCGATTAATTGCTGCTGAGATACAGAGGCTCCGCCCCCCGGACTGACAACAGCAGGAGGGGTTACAACACTCTTCTGAGAGTGGCAAGATTGCAGAAAGAGAGCCGATGCGGAAAGTAGCATCAGCAACAAACGCATTAAGCGACGGCGGAATATCAGGTGGGTAAGCATATGGCAAAATTAGCAAATATTATTATTCCAAGCAAAATTTGAGCTAAAGTGTAAAAATTTTTACACTTGGTCCACAAACTATTAATTAATGCTAAATAAGCGCTTTAATTTCGACAGAATAGAAATAAAAGTAGTAAATTTGCGTCTGTTAAAAAGAGCCTCCCTCATTAACTTAAAAGACTAAAAGCGAAATCACTTTTGGAAGTTACAGAGTCACAGAGCATTGGGAGGAATAACTATTAAAACCTAAAAGAGAATGGCAAAACTTCACATTAATTTGGCCCTAACAGGAGTTATGTTGCTGTCCGGCATCACTGTTGCCTCAGCAGCAAATGAGGAGAATTTTATACGTACAGCTTCTACCACAACAGCCGCCTTCGACACCGACTTTACTAAGGCAGCAGAGAAAACCATCAACTCAGTGGTGTGCATAAAGAGCTACGTTTCACGCTCAGCTCGCCAACAACAGTACTATGACCCGTTTAGCGGAATGATGGACCCGTTTGAGTTCTTCTTCGGCACACCGCAACAACGCCAACAGACTCCTCAAAAGAAAAATAAAAATTCAAAAAGCACCGATGATAGCGACTTGCAGCAAGCAGGTCTCGGCTCAGGCGTAATTATTAGCGACGACGGCTATATTGTTACCAACAATCATGTGGTCGACGGCGCCGATAAACTCGAGGTGCTCCTCAATGACAATAAGACTTATGATGCAAAAATAATAGGCACCGATGAGGTGACCGACCTTGCACTCATTAAGATTGAAGCCAAAGGCCTGTCGGCAATCTCATTTGGTGACAGTGATGCTGTGAAAATAGGAGAGTGGGTGTTGGCAGTAGGCAACCCGTTCGGCTTCAATTCTACCGTAACTGCCGGCATTGTATCGGCAAAAGCTCGCAGCCTTGGAGGCAACCTCAATAAGCTTGGTGTAGAGTCGTACATCCAGACCGACGCTGTGCTCAATCCCGGTAACTCCGGCGGGGCCCTTGTAAACTTGCGTGGCGAACTCATCGGTATCAATGCTGCAATATATTCAAATACCGGTAGCTATACAGGCTATTCATTTGCTATACCGACAACTATTGTCAAGAAAGTACTTACCGATATTCGTCAGTACGGATCTGTGCAACGTGCAGTGCTCGGCATCCGTTTCAACGAGCTCGACTCTAAGTTGGCGAAAGAACATGGAATCACAGCAGTATCAGCCGGTATATATGTGGCTTCGGTAGAAGATCGCACAACTGCCAAAGAAATGGGCCTGCAAGAGGGCGATGTTATTACCGCAATCAACGGTGCAGATGTCCACACCGGCGGCCAGCTCACCGAGCAGATGAACAAGTATCGTCCCGGCGACACCATCACAGTGACCTACTATCGCGACAATAAACGCTACAGCAAATCTGCAACTCTGCGTAACGACCGTGGCAATACCGAAATTACCAAGAAGAGCGATTTCTCTGAGCTTGGATGTGCATTCTCACCAATCACTTCCGAAACTAAAGAGAGCCTTGGCATCTCTTACGGTGTGCAGGTGAAAGGCATCAAATCCGGAATGTTCAAGGACGCCGGTGTGAAAGATGGATTTATCATCACAGCCATCAACGACTCGCCGGTAAGAACAGTAGACGACGTGGAATACATCTACGATCAGATAATGAAGAGCAATGACACCGACAAGGTTATGTTCCTCACCGGATACTATTCCACCGGAAAACGTGGCTACTATGCCGTAAACCTCTCAGGAGAATAAATCTCAATCTATATCAGTAAGAGTGCCCGGCCGCAAGTTCGGGCACTCGCTTTTTTTTGATAGGGTATGCTCGAAAAATATTTTTAACTATTATTAACACTATACCAAAAAACAATAGAGGCATAGTTGCGTTAAATAGTTAAAGCATGGAATAGCCGTCAGTGTATGACGGTTAATGTAAGTTTGAGCAACAAAACATCGTAAGATATTAGAGATAAGGCAGATGCAGATTAGCGCATCTAAGGAGCCACGATGTAGCATCAGAAAAATCAAGTTTGACCCGCAGCCCGGCGCTACCAGGGAGAAGGGTCGTTTATGTCGGCATCGGCATGAACGACATTCTTTTGAGAGCGCGGAGTGAGATGTGTCTGCCACAATAGGCAGAATGTTTCGGCGTGTGTAGTCGGGATGTGCTAATTGCGCACCGACGGAATATAGACAAAGAACTCAAAAAGCAAAATTAAAGAAATAGACTCTTTATGAGACAGTTAAAAATTATAAAGTCAATTACAAATCGCGAGAGTGCGTCTCTTGACAAGTATCTTCAAGAGATTGGTCGCGAGGAATTAATCACCCCCAGTGAGGAGGTAGAGTTGGCCCAGAGGATAAAAAAGAACGACCGTGCTGCATTGGAGAAACTCGTGAAAGCGAATCTTCGCTTCGTAGTCTCGGTAGCTAAGCAGTATCAGAATCAAGGGTTGAGTCTACCTGACCTTATCAATGAGGGTAATTTGGGCCTTATAAGAGCTGCTCAGAAGTTTGATGAGACTCGCGGTTTCAAGTTTATCTCATACGCAGTGTGGTGGATACGTCAATCCATTCTCCAGGCACTTGCAGAGCAATCGCGCATAGTGCGTTTGCCTCTCAACCAGGTAGGTTCACTCAATAAGATTAGCAAGGAGCTGAGCAAATTTGAACAGGAGAATGAACGTCGCCCCTCAGCCGAGGAATTGGCCGAGCGTCTGGATATTCCCGTCGATAAGATTTCCGACACGATGAAAGTATCCGGCAGGCATGTATCCATGGATGCACCTTTCCAGGATGGCGAGGAAAATTCGCTGCTCGATGTGCTTCCCAACGACGATAGCCCCATGGCCGACTCTACCCTCAATCAGGAGTCACTTTCCAAAGAGGTAGACCGTGCATTGCGTCAGTTATTAGATCGCGAGCGTGAGATTTTAAAAATGTTTTTCGGCATTGGTTGCCAGGAGATGACTTTGGAAGAAATTGGAGCAAAATTTGACCTTACACGCGAGCGCGTACGCCAGATTAAAGAGAAGGCTATACGCAGACTAAAAGGCCAAAAAAGCAAACTTCTGAAGAGCTATCTTGGCGAATAACTGATGATTACGTTCGCATAAGATGCATAACAACAATCGTACACCGTCGGGAATGAATAAGGCGTTAAGTCGCGTTATCGCATTCTCGACGGCTTTATTATTTACAGCAGTCGCGACTTTGCCTGCCAACGCCTCCAATATGGATGCTGTTGAAACTACGACGGGAAACGCACCACTTATCAGTGAGTCATCGCAAGCAGTGGCAGATGAAAGCAACAGCCTTTTCCCTCAGCTCGACAGGCCACTTTATCTTTCGCACTTCACATGGGGTGTAGACCTCGGTTCCTCTATTGACATAGGTAGCAACGACCTTTCAACCTTCAATATCGACGCATACTTCGGCTATAAAAGCGCATTTTGGCGCACATTAGCGGTCGGTGCTGGTATTCATAAAGCCTTTGGAAATGAGTACACCTTTGTGCCTGTTTACGTCTTGATGCGCACCTCCTTCCGCACCAAGCCATCAATGTTTTTTGCCGAACTGAAGACCGGCTATAGTTTCAACACCCTGGCCGACAGTGGCTCGAAAGGTGGAGTGTACTTATCGATTGGAGGTGGCATTAATCTGGCCATGTCGCAGAAGGTTCAGTCGCACATCGTGCTCTCCTACGGCTATTACGGCTTCAAGAATGCCGAGCATGTAGGCGTGTCGTATAACGGCAATAACATTAACTACGCTAACCTAACCTTCGGTCTGAATTTCTAACCTTCACCAATCTGCATTTCGTGATTTGGCTCGGAAGTGCGGAATTTACGCGGAATTTGGGCGGCTGCAAGGCGATTTTTCAATAAAATGTAGTAACTTTGCATTTCATTATGACCAATTCATAAAGTTATGGCTGAAACGCAAGATTTTCACGATATATGTCCCTATGATGATGACGTTTTTCACCTGAAGATTTCGGAGCTGGTGAAAGAACCGGGCTTTCTCCACGCCCTGAGCTACTGTATGCCACAGGAGGATATTCCTCATCTTGTGGAAGATATGCTCAAAATCACCGGCAAACATGAGTTTCAAACACAACTTATGGTGCCGTTTGTGGAGATGATAGCCACTACCACCACTTCCGGCATCACTATGGGCGGATTGAAGAACTATAATCCGGCGTGCAATTACACTTACATCACTAACCACCGCGACATAGTCCTTGACGCTTCATTTCTGAATCTTGCATTGTCGCGCAACGGCATACCCACCACCGAAGTGGCAATTGGCAACAATCTGTTGGTAATGGAGTGGATAGAGACACTCGTCAGGCTCAACAAAAGCTTCGTAGTGAAACGCGACACCGGTATCAGAGAGGCCTTGGCCGCAGCCAAACACCTTTCGGCCTACATTCATTTTGCCATACTTGACAAACATGAATCGGTGTGGATAGCACAAAGAGAGGGTCGCGCAAAAGACAGTAGCGACACCACTCAAGACTCACTTGTGAAGATGATGGCTCTTGGTGGCCAAGGCACATTCACCGAACGCATTAAGGAGATTAACCTGATGCCGGTGTGCATTAGCTATGAATACGACCCCAACGACTATCTGAAAGCGCGCGAATTCCTTATGAAACGCCGCGACCCATCGTTTAAGAAGTCGCAACGCGACGACCTCTTCTCCATGGAGACCGGACTACTTCAGTTTAAAGGTAGGGTGCATTTTCAGATGACTCCGCGCATCAATGCCCGCATCGATGAAATCGGATGGTTTAAAGACAATAATACATCTGCCCACTACATCAGTCGCATAATCGACAATGCTATACACCGCAGCTACGAAATTTTCGCAATCAACTATGTTGCGTTCGACCTCTTGAATTCTTCTGTACGCTTTGCCGGCAAATATTCAGATGAGGATCGCAAAAATGTAATTGACTACGTAGATGCACAAATTGAGCGCATGGATGTAACCGACATGACTGAAGAAGAACGCGACTACGTGAAGACACTTCTACTCACCATGTATGCCAACCCGCTAAAGAATAAGCTTAAAGCGCTTCTTGGCGGCATGGAATAATCTAATTAACTATGCGATTACCTATAGTAATGCTGGTCGTGGCCTATCTCTTATCAATGGGCATTGATTGGCTGATTTTCAGAATACTCAAACAACAACGATTGCACCAAGGCAAGGCTGTGATGCCTTGGAAGGAGCATCGCTTCAGTGCGCCATGGCTTTATGTGTATTTTGCCATAGCGTGCTTGGTGTTACTGACTGTAGCAATCTGCATGCCGCGGCGCGACAGTTCCGAGTCATTGCAACCCGTGATGTGGATGCTTTATGTGTGGGTAAGTCTGGGGGTGGCGCGAGTTATATATCTGCTTTGCTACGCAATTGGATTGTTGCCCTGCATTTTTAAGCGCCGTATGTGGCAGACAGGCACATATTTGGGTGTGCCATTGGCCGCACTAACAATCTTTACCATGCTATGGGGCGCCACTGTGGGCCGCCGACATGTGGAACGGAAAGATGTCACAGTGCTCTCAAAGAAACTACCCAAAGGATTTGACGGCTATAGGGTGGTGCAAGTGAGCGACTTGCACGTAGACTGCTGGGGCAGCGACACTACATTTGTTTCGCGGGTAGTCAACGAAATAAATGCACTCAAACCTGATGTGATATTTTTTACCGGCGATATTGTGAGCCGTACCACTGCCGAAATACGCCCGTTTGTAAAGGTGCTTTCACGCCTTAAAGCCTCCGACGGAGTGTATAGCATACTCGGCAACCATGACTACGGAGATTACGCCGACTGGCCCACAGAGCAAGAGCACTTAGCCAATACAGCCGAACTTGTGAAGATTCAAGGTGAAATGGGCTGGACTATGCTGAATAACCAACACACCTTTCTTCACCATGCCGGCGACTCCATAGCGCTAATAGGTGTGGAGAACTGGGGAGAGCCTCCGTTTAAACAATATGGCAATCTGTGCAAAGCCTATCCTGCAAACGACAAAAAGCAGATTGCTGATGAGCATTTCAAGATACTTTTGAGCCATAATCCGAGACATTGGCACGACGAGGTGAGGGTAATCTCCGACATTGACCTCACTCTCAGCGGCCACACTCACGCCATGCAATGCCAATTTTCCTTGGGTGGTTGGCGCTGGTCCCCTTCGCAGTATCGCTACCCGGAGTGGAGCGGCCTGTATAGTTGCATCACTCCTGCCGGCACACTTTCGCAACTATACGTGAATATCGGCACCGGCGAAGTGGCTTTACCTGCTCGCATCGGCACCGCATTCCCCGAAATTACTCTCATAACCCTGCGTAAGCAGAAATAGAAAAACACTCTAAAAGAATAACCTACATAAGTTTTGAGCTTGAACAGCAACTTAGCAGACAATAATAAACGCATTGCAATCAATACTGTATACCTGTATATCCGTATGATTGTGACACTGGTAGTTACACTCTACACCAGTAGGGTGGTGCTGCTTGTGCTTGGCATAGAAGATTTCGGTGTATATAACCTTGTGGCCGGAGTTGTGGTGCTCTTTTCCTTCCTTAACTCAGCCATTACTAATGGCATACAGCGCTTCATAACTTTTGCTCTCGGCAAGGGCGATAAGGAATATGAGCGTAAGATTTTTACCACCAGCTTTGTCGCCCTGCTGATTCTTGCGCTTGTGCTCGTGGCTCTATGTGAGAGCGTAGGCTTATGGCTTTTAAACCACAAACTGCTGATACCGGAAGGGAAACTACCTGTGGCCAATACCGTCTTTCAGATATCGCTTGCTGTGATGGTAGTGGAGATATTCCGCACCCCCTACAACGCGTTGATAATAGCCTACGAGCGCATGAATTTCTTTGCTTATGTGAGCATTTTAGAGGCAGCTCTAAAGCTATCGGTAGTATTTGCGCTCTATACTATAGCCGGTAATAAGTTGCTGATTTACGCTCTGTTGCTGCTATTTGTTGCAGTAGTAGTTAATGGCGCGTATATGTGGTTTTGCAAGCGCAAAATTCCGGTAAGCATTTCACGTCGCGCTTTCGACGGCCATACATTGCGCGAATTAGGGTCATTTTCAGGATGGAATCTGCTGGGCGGTGTCGCCGATATCGGCTACCAACAAGGCACAAACATGATTCTCAACATCTTTTGCGGTGTTACCCTTAACGCGACTATGGGTATCACTAATCAGGTGAAAAATTCTGTGTTTAATTTTGCTCGAAACCTCTTGGCAGCAGCTAATCCCCAAATTATCAAATCGTATGCCAATGGTGAACGAGCCTATCTCAACTCACTGCTCGCCGAGGTGTCAAAATACTCCTTCTTCTTGATTTACTTCACCTCTATGCCATTGATTCTCAACATGGATTTGGTGCTTAACGTGTGGCTAAAGACACCTCCACCTTACGCAGTGTACTTCTGCAACCTTATGTTGGGATTCTGTATGATCGACACATTTGTGTCACCTCTTTGGACGGCAGCTCAAGCTGAAGGGAATATACGCACATATCAAATAGTTAGCAGCCTAATATTGCTTCTCAACGTGCCATTGGCGTGGCTGGTGTTGCGTCTGGGAGCTGCGCCATATAGCATTATAGTGGTGCAGATATGTGTAGCGATACCCGGTCTTATTTACCGAGTGTGGTATCTAAAACACAAGGAAATACTTGTGTTTAGAGAATATCTGAAGAAGTCACTGCTGCCGGTGTTAGCTGTGGTTGTAATCACCGCCCCGGTGCTCTATTTTATATCAATAGGATTTGAAGGGTGGAGTCGACTGTTTGTGTCAGCTGCTGCAACTGTTGTTCTCATACCCCTTGCAGTGCTCTTCATAGGCATGAACAAGGAGCAACGACATAAGGTGTTGGCGAAACTAAAATCGAAACTCTGAGCGGGGAAAATTTAAACTCTAAATGGAGTTAAAACTAAGTAGCTTACCGTGGTGGGTTAGTATTTGGAGGCACGCCAATAGAGGAAGATGCCTATAAGGAGGTAGACTACATTCGGAATCCACATTGCAATTGTGGGACTTGTAGCGCCCGACACGGCAAATGACGATGTGACGGTAGAGAAAAGGATGTAGCTAAAGCTGAGGAGCAGACCGATACCGATGTTAATACCCATGCCGTTTTTCACCTTGCGAGAGCTGAGCGACATACCGATAAGGGTCAGAATAAATGCTGCTGCGGTCATTGCGTAGCGACGTTCTTTTTCTATTTCAAATTGCGTCACATTGGCCACACCACGAGCCTTCTGTTTGTCGATATACGTCACAAGCTCCGGTGTAGAGAGTCGTTCTTGGTCGTTTTTCGACACCAAGAAATCGCGCGGCTCAATAGGGATGATTGTATCGAGCGACATTCCGGAGGTAATAGTCTCCTTCATGCCGTGGAGATTGCGGATTGTGTAGTTGTGTACGGTCCAATTGTTAAGGGTGTCGTAGCTTATGCTGCGGGCAGTGAGGCGCGACACCAAGGTCTTGCCATCGAATTTATCGAGACTGAATTTAGTGCCCACTTTCGCTTTAGAGTCGTAGTGGCCTATATAGCCCACCTCGCCGGCCTTAACGAGAAACTGAATGTTGACGCCTTCGGTCACAGTCTTATTCTTAACATACTTAGTGGTGTAGTCGAGGCGTTTGGCATTGGTGGGAGGTATGAGATAGTTGCTCATATAGAATGTGAGGCCTGCAATCACGGTTGCAGAAATCATGTAGGGCACCAATAGTCGGCGGAAACTAACGCCACTTGAGAGTATGGCTATGATTTCAGAATTACCTGCCAGTTTGGAGGTGAAGAATATCACAGCAATAAAGACAAAGAGTGGTGAGAATTGGTTGGCGAAATAGGGGAGGAAGCTGAAAAAGTAGTCGAAGATAGTCTCTCGCAGCGGTGCTTTGAGAAATGCGTCGAGCTTTTCGTTGATGTCAAACATGACCACAATTGCCATGATTAGGACTATCGAAAAGAAATATGTACCAAGAAATTTCTTAATGATATACCAATCCAGGAGCGAGGGGAATGGATGCCATCCGAAGGTCTTTTTCAGTTTCATTTTAGGTGATAGATAATTGGGGTAAGAGTTGATGAGGAGAGAGCGGGGATGGGCTATAGACGTGTGCTGAGCCTAACCACCATCTCTGATTTCCAGGCTTTGAAGTCGCCCTCTATGATATGCTTGCGAGCTTCGCCCACAAGCCAAAGATAGAATGCGAGATTGTGGATTGATGCTATTTGCAGTGCGAGCAACTCATTAGCCACAAAGAGGTGGCGGACATACGCACGGCTGTAGACTTCATCCACCCAGGCAGCACCGCCTTCATCGAGAGGTGAGAAGTCGTCGGCCCACTTCTTGTTGCGCATATTCATAATACCGTTTCGGGTGAAGAGCATTCCGTTGCGGCCGTTGCGGGTAGGCATCACGCAGTCCATCATATCCACACCGCGGTCGATTGCTTCAAGAATATTGATGGGAGTACCAACACCCATCAAGTAGCGGGGGCGGTCGGCCGGAAGCACTTCGTTGACCACTTCAATCATGTCGTACATCTGTTCCACCGGTTCGCCTACTGCAAGGCCACCGATTGCATTGCCGTCTGCACCGAGCTCAGCCACTCGTTGAGCTGACTCTCGGCGGAGGTCTTCATAGACACAGCCTTGCACTATGGGAAAGTATGACTGATAGTAACCATACAGTCCTTCAGTCTCTTTATAGTGTTTCCAGCCGCGGTCGAGCCAGCGGAGTGTGAGGTCGAGCGATTTGCGGGCGTAGTTATAGTCGGCAGTGCCGGGTGTGCACTCGTCGAGCGCCATCATAATGTCGGCACCAATCACACGCTGAGTGTCAACCACATTTTCAGGCGTAAAGAGGTGTTTGCTACCGTCTATATGGCTGCGAAACCACACACCCTCATCCTTAAGTTTACGGTTGGCAGAGAGTGAGAACACCTGGAAGCCGCCGCTATCGGTGAGAATGGGGCGCTCCCAACCATTGAATTTGTGCAAGCCACCGGCTTTATGGAGTATATCAAGACCGGGACGCAAATATAGGTGGTATGTGTTGCCCAATATTATCTGGGCTTTGATATCTTCGCGGAGTTCGCGTTGGTGCACGGCTTTAACACTTCCTACTGTGCCTACAGGCATAAATATGGGGGTTAAGATGGTGCCGTGGTCGGTAGTTATTTCGCCGGCGCGAGCGTTGCTGTCGGGCGAGGTTGCTTGTAGTTTAAATTTCATAACTTAAATGGAGTAGAGTGTGTGAGGAAAAGTATGCAAAGTTAGTGATTTTTTCGTAAATTTGCAGCAGTAATGCTCCGCCCGGTGGTGTGGAGCCCCTTTTTGACCATGAAAAATAAAACTATTACCAAAATTTTAGCCTCTCTGTCTCTTTTAGCTGCGACCTGTGTTGCCGCCTATTCCTACTCAGCTACATTCGCCGGTAGCCTTAACCGGAATAACAGCAATAAGCGCACTACCGGCACACAGGACGCTTGGGGTGCCAAGAAGCCTTATTGCAAGATACCTTCACCGGTAGGGGTGAGCAGCTCGACACGTGTAGACTATGCCGCGGAGCCCGGTGTAAGTCTCGAACTTGCTAAACACCGCAAAGACGTGGTGAAGAGTGTAGCCTACGATGTGTGTATCACAGTGCCTGAAGATAAGGCTCTGACTCCTACCGGCAGAGTGATTATGCATGTGAATCTAGCCTCGGCAAATGAAGATTTGGTGATAGACTATGCACCCACCGACAGCCTAACAGCAGTCTCAAAACCGCATGACACATACAACGAGCATATTATTATTCCCTCATCAGCGCTCTCTGTAGGGGATAATGATATCGCGTTTGAATTTAAAATACCTTGGCGCTGGCTCAATCGCAGAGACGATTTTGTCTACACGCTTTCCGTCCCCGACAAGTCGCGCTATTTGATGCCATGCTTCGACCAGCCCGACCTTAAAGCAGTGTTCAACTTGCAACTTACAGTGCCTAACGACTGGAAATGTGTGGCTAATGGAGCGGTGAAATCGGCAGCACAAAGCTTGGCCACGCCCGGCTACACCACCTACAACTTTGAGCCTACTCTGCCGATTAGCACATATCTGTTTTCATTTGTAGCCGGACGCTTTAACTCTGTTAGTGCCTGTCAGGACGGCCGCACGGTGACACTGTATCACAAAGAGGAGGAAGAGGAATACATAGAGCAGTGTGACGAGATTCTGCGCCAGGTGTTCGAGTCGATTAGCTGGATGGAGGAATTTACCGGCATTCCGATGCCTTATCCGAAGTATGACTTGGTAGTGGTGCCCGGCTTCCAATTTG
>CAYVAK010000050.1:0-13676 GCA_964448425.1 uncultured Sangeribacter sp. | reverse complement strand
CCCAAGGTCTATGACCGCGCGGTAGAGAATTTCAAAGCGTTCCAAGGCAACGGCTGGCTTGTACAGGACGGCGAGGAACACTACTACATCTACGCCCAGACGATGGACGGCCGCACGCAATATGGCATCGTGGTCGCCGCCAACGTCGACGACTACATGAGCGGCCGCATAAAGAAGCATGAGCTGACGCGCCGCGACAAGGAAGAAGACCGCATGAAACACGTGAGGGTCAACAACGCCAACATCGAGCCTGTGTTTTTCGCTTTTCCCGACAACGCACCTCTCGAGGCCATCATAAAGGAGGTGACCGCCAAGGAACCGGAATATGATTTCACGGCTCCCGACGGGTTTGGCCACCACTTTTGGGTAATCGACGACAAAGCGACAATCGATGCCGTCACCGCCGAATTTGAGAAGATTCCCTACCTATATATCGCCGACGGGCATCACCGCACCGCGGCCGCGGCTTTGGTCGGCAACGAGAAAGCCAAGCAAAACCCCAACCACCGCGGCGATGAGGAATACAACTACTTCCTGGCCGTCTGCTTCCCGGCTTCCCACCTGAAAATCATCGACTACAACCGCGTGGTCAAGGACCTTAACGGACTGACAGCCGATGAATTTCTGGCACGACTGGCCGAGAATTTCACCGTCACCGACCGCGGCACCGGGATTTACCACCCCGCTGAGCTTCACGACTTCTCACTCTATCTTGGCGGCCATTGGTATTCACTGCGCCCGCTGCCCGGCCGATATGACGACAACGACCCGATCGGGGTGCTCGACGTGACTATCTCAAGCGACCTGATCTTGCGCGACATCCTCGGCATCACCGACCTGCGCAGCGACAAGCGCATCGACTTTGTAGGCGGCATCCGCGGCCTCGAAGAGCTGCAACGCCGCGTAGACAGCGGCGAAATGGCCATGGCCCTCGCCCTCTATCCCGTGACCATGGACCAGCTCATGAACATCGCCGACACCGGCAACATCATGCCCCCCAAGACCACTTGGTTTGAGCCCAAACTGCGCTCCGGCCTCGTGATCCACAAACTTTCGTAATCAGAACATTGTCGGTGTCCGGCCGGCATAACCGCCATAGCGGGGAGTGTAGCTGTTTTTCTCGCCACGCTCCCCGCTCCTTTTCTTCCAACCGCCCTCCCTGTAGGGATACACCACGGTGCATCCACCCCCGCCCTCACCCCTCGTCCTCCCCCCCCGGCTCACCTTCCGCATTAATAAACACCGTCGCAACAATGATAGCATTCCTAAAAGAATTGGCACGCGAAATGCTGCTCCAACGAGGGCGGCAGCTGGCCCGCTACTGCTTCGTGGTCCCCAACAAACGTAGCGCAACCTTCCTGGCTCGCTACTTCCAAGAGTGCATGCGCGAACTCACCGACGCCCACAAAATCACCGACCGCGAGGTGCTCCTGCTGCCCGAAATCACCACAATATCCGAATTTGTGACCGGCCTCTGCGGCCTGGAAATCGACTCGCGTATCGACCTGCTATTCACACTCTTCAATCTCTACCGCAGCATGGAGGGCGCCGAAGCCGACTTCGACAAATTCAAGGTGTGGGGCGAGATTGCGCTCTCCGACTTCAACGATGTCGACATGTATTGCGCCGATGCCCAAAAGCTGTTTAAAAACGTGGAAGACCTCAACGAAATAGCCACCGACTATCTCACCGACGACCAACGCCGAGTGGTGGAGGAATATTTCCGTCCGTTGGGCGGTGTGGCTCAAAAGAACGACTCGTTTTGGAAACATGTGAACCGCAACAGTAAAAACCAGCAACGCTTCCTGCACCTGTGGCAGACCATGGGCAAGCTCTACACCCTTCTCGACGACAAACTGGCCGAACGCGGACTCTGCCGCCAAGGCCGTGCCTACAAGCTGGCCCTGAAAGCCATTAGAGAGCGCGGTGCCGAGGCCCTGCCCTATCGGCAAGTGGTGTTCGTGGGCTTCAACGCCCTCACCACAGTGGAGTTCAACATATTCAAAGAGATTCAGCAAATAGCCGTCGCCGACCCCGAGAGCGGCGATGACGACACCCTTGGCGACTACTATTGGGACGCAGCCGGCCAAGTGCTCACCGCCGACGATTCCGCCACTTCGGCAGCCCGATTCATTTCCAAAAACATACGCAACTTCCCCTCAAAGCTCACCCTGAGCGAGTGTATGGACACCACCGGATTCCCCTCCACCCTCAAAGTGGTGGCCTGTCCCGGCAACACCACCCAAGTGAAGGTGGCCTCAGAGATTCTCAGCGACATCATTAAGCGCGACCCGGAGGCCGCTCAAGGTGCGAGTGTGGCCGTAGCCATGCCCGACGAAAACCTCTTCTTCCCGATGCTCTACTCCCTGCCCTCCGAGCTCAAGAGAGTCAATATATCCATGGGCTACCCGCTACGCATCACCTCGGCCGCTTCCTGGATTACCCTGCTGCGCCGCCTGCAAGTGAGAAGCAAGGGCTCCGAGCCGCAATTCTTCCACGAAGATGTCACTGCACTCCTCTCCCACCCCATATCCCGCCTAATCTTAAGCGAAGAGCTCTGCAACACTCTGCTCTCCGTAATAAAGCGCAACCGCCTCTTCCTCTTCGGCTACCGTCAGCTCATAGCCGTGATGCAGTCCGACTACGAGGGCCGAAAACTGAATCTACAGCCCGATGCAAAATGCCTCAACTACCTGCAACGCCTGCTCTACCCCCTCCAGCGCAGCTCCGATGCCATAGGTGTGTGCGTATATCTGCAAGTGGCAATTGAGACCGCCATCAACGCCCTGATAGCCTCAATAGGCAGCGATACCGACTCCGACGGCGAAGTGATAATTAAAGGCAAAATAGAGCTGTGGCACCTCAGAGTCTACTCCGACGCATTAGCCCGATTCAGAGAAACAGTGATGGCCCATAAAGTGAACATGAACCTCTCCACCGCCCTCTCACTCATAGACCGCGTGCTGGCCAATGAGAATGTGGCTCTACGAGGCGAACCCCTCCTGGGCGTACAAGTGCTCGGTATGCTGGAGACCCGCTCGCTCGACTTCGACTACATCATCATCCCCTCCATGAATGAGAACATATTCCCGCGCCGCCTGCGCAACCGCTCATTCATCCCCGACTCCCTGCGCCGAGGCTTCGGCATTGCCACCACCCGTTTCCAAGAAAGCATCTTCGCCTACTACTTCTACCGCCTCATCAGCCGCGCCAAAGAGGTGTACATGCTCTACGACGCTCGCCAAGGCGGCCTGCACTCCGGCGACCCCTCTCGCTACATCTACCAGCTCAAATACCTATACCCCGAAAGCGCCAACCTCATTGAAGAGGCCCGCCGCGTGTCGGTGGCCATGACCATGCCACGCACCCTTACGGGCAAAAAGACTGAAGAGGTGAACCGCATCCTTGAGCAATACCTCACCCCCGGCTCCGGCAAAGCCCTCTCCGCCTCCGCGCTGAAGAAATACCTGTCGTGCGAACTCCAATTCTTCTTCCACTACATCAAAGGCATTAAAGTGGAAGAAAACTTCGAGGAGACCATGGATGCCGCCACACAAGGCACCATTTTCCACGAGACCATGCACCACCTCTACGCAAGCCGCCTGCAACAGGCTCAACCCGGCAAAGGCGCCCTAATCACCCAAAACATCATAGAGGGTTGGCTCAACCACCCCACTCTCATCGAGGAGATTATGCGCCAAAAAATCAATAAATTCTACCTGCAAAACCGCAACCAAAACCTCGACAAACCCCTGGAAGGATTTGCCGCCATCTACATGGAGCCCATCAAGCACTACGTGGAGCAGACACTCCTGGCCGACCTGAAAAAGACCCCCTTCATCTACCTCGACGGAGAGCACACCCTCAACACCGAATTCGACCTCCAAGACGGCCGCAAAGTGAATATGCTCTTCATCATCGACCGCCTTGACTACACCGACTCACACACCCGCATTGTCGACTATAAGACCGGCTCCGACGCCACCTCTTTCAGCAAAATGCAACAGCTCTTCGACCTTGGCGGCGCCAACCCCGCCGGAGCCATATTCCAGCTCATGACCTACGCACTCTGCTACGAAAATGAATACGGTCCCCAAAGCGACCTCGACATAGCCATATGCCGCCCCGCCGTGCTCGAAACCAACGACTACTCCTACGAACTGCAATACAAAGACACCAAACTCGACTATGCAGCCCTCAAAGAAGAATTTCGCAGCGGCCTGATAGAGCGCATGAAGCGCCTCTTCTCCCCCGACGAAGATTTCAAACAATTCAAGCCCGGCATAAGCAGCGCCTCCGGCCCTTGCGACTACTGCGACTACAAGTCGCTATGCGGCAAAAAATAGCATCAACATCCACCCGTCCTGCAGGGATGCACCATGGTGCATCCACCTAATTATCAGCACATTAACAGCGTATGTCAGGGTTAAGGCTTTGTCAAAATAGGCAAAGTCCCCTTGTTTTTATCCGAATGGCGAAGCGGGCCTCTCGGCTCGCCGCAACATACGAATAAAAACGTATAGTTTATGCCCTTATTTGAGCTTTGACGTGCCCCCTATTGTAGCGTCTTCCCCCTTGACACTCAGCATCTTTGCACTAATAAAAATCTCAAAAAAATTTCTGAATAATTTTGATTTTAAATTTTTGATTTTTAACTTTGCGCCATTCCAAAAAACTCCGGGCAAAAAAAGAATAAACTAATAACTCTCTATACGTGTACGTTTCTTTTTTACCCGAACTTTCAGAATACTATCCACAATTAACAATTACGATATGAAAACAAGATTATTTCTTTTGCTACTTCCGCTATTTGCAATGGTAGCTTGCAGCAATGACGAGCCTCAGCAGAATGAAGATACTAACTCCAATGAGCAAACCGAGAATCCGAATGAAAATAACGATAGATATGCCGGTTGCGTTTTTTCTCATTTCTGCAACCCATTTAATATTTCACCCTTCGATGCGGTAAGTGTCAATGACGGCCAAGATTATGAAGTCACAGTGCCGGCAGAGGGCGGTGAGCTGAAATTCACACAAAGCGATAATGCATATTTTGTCAGACTTGAAGAAGGTGAGGGTGAGGGTAATTATAACTCTACCATAGTGGCGGTTGATTCTCCAATCCAACTACTTGACTGTGGAGGATATGCTAATGGCAAATACAACTCGCTTGAAGATTTAAAAGATTTCTTTGATTTCTCATACAATTCAAGCAATGAATCGCCCCTTGAATTATCCTTTACATTCAAAGAAAATAATTCTACAGAACCACGAAATGTAAAAATGTATTTCCACCTTTCATGGAAAGGTTGCCTGGTGCCTACTGTAGATGCTACTATGGTCTACGTAAAGCAAGAGGGCCGCAAATAAGCCGCCGATTCTTTCCCGACAACTATCATAAAACAAGAGGGTGTGTCATACATCAAATATGGCACACCCTCTTGCTGTATATTTGTCTTGGGGATTAGAAGCCTATTCGCTCGCCTATAGCGAAGCGCGGACGACTTTTCACTTCGACGAATATCTTGCCTATGTATTCGCCTACTATGCCTATCGACATCAGGATCAGACTGCCCAGAAACCATACCGACACCATCAGGGAGCTCCAACCCACCGAGGCTTTGCCGGCCAGGATGGAGGCAACCACATATATGGCCACTATCAGGTCGAGCACAAGCAGCAACAGGCCGATGTTGAAAATCCAGCGCATGGGGCGCGCTGAGAAGGAGGTGATGCCGTCGATGGAAAATGCGAGCATCTTGCGCAGCGGGTATTTCGACTCGCCGGCCACTCGCTCGGCTCTGTCGTAGTGCACCATGTCGGTGGTTAAGCCTATCTGCGGCACTATGCCTCGCAGGAACAGGTTTCGCTCGCCGTATTCGCTCAGCAACTGCAATGCGCGTGCGCTCATCAGTCGATAGTCGGCATGGTCGTAGACTGTCTCCAGTCCCATCACTTTTTGCAGCTTATAAAATGCGCGGGCAGAGTTGCGTTTAAACCATGTGTCGGTGGCGCGGCTGCGGCGCACTCCGTAGACTATCTCGGCGCCTTGGTGCCATTTCTCCACCATGGACACCATGGCCTCCGGGTCGTCTTGCAGGTCGGCGTCGATGGAGATGGCGGCGTCGCAAATATCTTTCACTTCCATCAGGCCTGCGAGCAGCGCATATTGGTGGCCGCGATTGTGGGCTAATGAGAGGCCGCGCACTCTGCCCGGCTTCCACTTCCCGGCCAGCTCGCCGATAAGGCTCCAGGTGGCATCCTTGCTGCCATCGTTGACCAGCACCACAAAGCTCTCGTCGCTCGCCAGCCCTCGCTCTGAAAGCTTTTCCAGAATCTCTACCAGTTTGGGCACACTGGCCCCAAGAGCCTCTTGCTCATTGTAGCAGGGCACTACTACGGCTACTACGGCTTTGTTTGCTTCAACTTTGTCCATATAGATTACTAATTAGTTGGTTCGTGTGTAAATGGGTGTGTTAACTTGCCGACAGTTTGTCGGAGATGTAGAGTCCGACTATGATTAGCAGGCAACCTATGATGCCGAAGAGTGTGATGGGCTCACTGAGCACTATTGCGGCTGCAATCATTGAAATCAGCGGTGTGGCATATAGATAATTGTTGGCGGTCACTGAGCCAAGCAGTTTCATCGATTCGTTCCAAATAAGATAGGCCGCGGTGGAGCATATCAGCACCAGGAATAAGAAATTGAGCAGGAAAGTGGGGTGCATGATGTCGAATAGCGGCGCTATGGGAGTGTGGTGTTCCTGCACCAGCAGCAGCGGCAGCGATGTGATCACACCGTAGAAGAAGAGTTTGCGGGTGATGAAGAAACTATTGTAGACCGGCAGCAGCCCTTTCACCAAAATGGAGTAGACGGCCCAGCTGATGGCGGCACAGAGGGCCAGAATGTCGCCCTTGGGGTGAATCTCCACCCCTTCGCCACCGCCGAATATGATGCAGCCTACACCCACAAAGGCCAGCAGCGAGCCGGCTATCACTCCGCCCTTGATGCGCATTTTGAAGATGACGGCCAGCAGGGCGGTGGTGAAGAGTGGCGAGATGGATGCAAGCATCGAGACATTGGCCACAGTGGTGTTGCTCAGGGCAAAGTTTTCGGTGATGAAATATAGGGAGCCGGCGCAGATGCCGCAAAACAGGAATGTGAGCTCGTCGCGCCACGACTTGGAGAGCAGCCGTTTGTTGCAGGTGAATATGAGCAGCAACAGATAGGCGGCTGTGAAGCGGTAAGCATACATCTCCACCGGAGAGTAGCCCCCATCGTCCATGAGCACACGTGTGGCTATAAACGATGTGCCCCAGGCTATCACAGTGAAGATTGCTCCAATGTGGCCTATGAGACGCATATGAGCGGAAGGTATGCCCGGACCGGTTTTGGGTTTCATGCGAGTTGTTTTTTTCGTTAGATTTAAGGACGGCAGTTGCCGGGTGGCTGCTTTGACTGCCGTTGGCGGCGCAATGTCGAGAGTCCGCGGGCGGTGCATTGCGCCCTCAAAGTTACAAAAAATTGTTGTAACCTTATTACTTTTAGCTCACTTTTTCACCTTCTTGCCAAACATGGCGTAGGAGAGGGTGGGGCTGATGCGCAGTGTGGCGCTTATGAGCAGGCACACAGCGGTGATTGCCACTGTGATTGCCGCTGCTATGCAGAGCAGCAAAATCACCTGTGAGGGCGCGCTCAGCAGCCCTTTAAGCTGTGTGAGGTTGGGCAGGAAGAAGTAGTGGAGCAGATATATGTCGAGTGTGTGGCGGCCTATATATTGCATCACAGAGCGCCAAGAGGTGCGCTTATCATCGTCGGCCACAATGAAGCGTTCGCGGTAGTGGTTGAAGATGCTAAACACAAACAGCAGGCCCAGCAGGCGCACTATTATTTCGGTGTTGAGATAGTGGAAGGTGGGGGCTGCGCTCTTTATGTCGGTGCTGAACACTATCAGCAGGCTCACAAGATAGCCCGCTGCTATCACGGTCTTGGCCGCGCCGTTACTCACCAGATTCAGAAATCCTCGGTTGTGCTTTTGGCTCAGCACTCCTATGCTGAAGTAGGGCAGATAGCGCAGGAAGTGGCCTATGCTCAGGAAGTTCCATAGGTTGCTGTGGTCGTAGGGGTGAATCATCACCGTGGTGGTCGATGCCACCGACAGTACTATCAGTCCTATCGGCATCAGCGCTTTGAAGTGTAGCGCGCGGCTGAGAAGTGATAGCAGATAGTAGACCACAAACATCTCCAGCAGCACAAAGGTGAACCAATAGCCGCCGAAGCCTTTGGTGAATACGAGCATGGGCGAGAACCCGCTGCAATAGGCATACAGCAAGAAGAAGATTATGGCCGGCACTGTCTGCACAAACAGCTTCTTACGCATCATCTTGGCATAGAACTGCGGCGTGAACAGCTCCACCGATTTGTAGGCTATATAGCCGCTGATGAAGAAGAACACCGGCATGCGGAAGGTCAGGATGGTGGTGGAGAGTGGGGTGTCGTTAAGGCCGCAGCCCATCTCTTTGAGCACATGGCCCAGCACCACCAGCAGCATGGTGAAGCCTCGGAGTGCGTCGATGTGTTGCAGGCGCGGTTTCTTGGTTGTTGTCTCTTGCATAGGTTTCTCTTAAGGGGTGAGTGTAGCTATTGGTGCGATGATGCCTTTTTGGGGGGTGGCTATTCGTCGTCGTCGTCGAAGTCGTCGTCTTCCCAATCGAGGAAGAAATTATCGGCGGTGTAGGTGTCGTCTTTAAATGCCGATAGATTTCGGGCGTCGCGTTTGGTGGGGCGTCCCAGGCCCTTTCTGCGGTCTACAAAGCCGCTGATACGCGACATCTCCAGAATCTCGTATTGGCTCTGCGGGGTGATGTTTTCCACATAGTTGGGCACCAGCTTGGCGCCAAGTCGGTTGGCGGTAGGGGCCAGCACTCTGAATGTGTAGGTGATGGGCGGCTTGCGCACATCTATCACATCGCCCACTTTTATGGGGCGCGAAGGCTTCACTGTGGTGCCGCCCATGGTCACACGTCCCTTTTTGCAAGCATCTGTGGCCATGGTGCGAGTCTTAAACACTCGCATTGCCCACAGGTATTTGTCTATTCTCTCTTCAGCTGCCATATTGTGAAGGGGGTTATTTGTTGTTGTATTCGTTCATGGCGCGGCCGAGCCCTGCAAGGCACACAGCCTTTATGGCATCGCCGGCCATCTTAAGTCGCTCCGGGAGTTGCTCTCTCTCCTCTTTGGGAAATTTGCCGAGCACATAGTCTATCTGGCCGCCGCGAGGGAAATCTTTGCCTATGCCGAAGCGCAAGCGCGGGTAGGCGGCGGTGCCGAGCTGTTCGGCTATATTCTTAAGGCCGTTGTGGCCGGCATCGCTGCCGCTGCCCCGTAGCCTGATTGCTCCAAATGGCAGCGCCAGATCGTCGACCACCACCAGGAGGTGGTCCAATGTTAGCTTCTCTTTGTTCATCCAGTATCTCACAGCCACACCGCTCAGGTTCATAAAAGTGGAGGGCTTCAGGAGCATGAGCTGTTGGTTTTTCACTCTCATCTCGGCCATGTCGCCGTAGCGGCATGAGCTGAAGGTGGCGCCGGCACTCGCAGCCAGCGCGTCGACGGTCATAAAACCAACGTTGTGGCGTGTTTCAGCATATTCGGGGCCTATGTTGCCAAGCCCCACGATTAAGTGTTTCATTATTTTTTCATCGCCTGCGTTGTCGGCCGCCTCAGCCTTTAGGGCTTCAGCGGGCGTGGCTGACGCCTTAGCTTCAGCCTTTGTGGTTTCAGCTGCTCGGGTCGAATCCTTTTTGCAGCCCAACATCCGCATTATGCTTTTAAAAATTGACATTCTTAATGCTCGTTACTAACAAAAGGCGCAGACAATTTCCCGCCGTTGGGGGGAAGTCGCGCTGCGCCTTTCGATATTCTGATTGCTTGGCTCCCTTCTGCTGTGTCTCTCCTCGGGGAGGGAAGGATGCGGAGGGCCAAGGGGGTGTCTCTATTAGTTGTCTGCTTTTGCTGCGGCACCACGAGCTGCACGTGTGAGCTGTACGGCGCATACTACGGCGTTCTTGGCGTTTACGAGCTCAAGGCCTTCAAAGTGCAGGTCGCCTACTGAGAGTGACTTGCCAAGACCGAGAGTGTCAACGTTTACTACCAGACGCTCGGGAATTGCAGTGTAAGGAGCTTTAACTTTGAGCTTACGCATGGAGAGTGTGAGCTTACCACCGGCTTTCACACCTTCGGCGTGGCCTTCAATCTTCACGGGTACTTCCATTACGATGGGCTTCTCGGGGAATACCTCCAGGAAGTCAAGGTGAAGGATAGTGTCTTTTACGGGTTGGAATTGGATGTCTTTCAACACTGCTTTGCGAGTCTCGCCGTTGATTTCCAGGTCGATAGCAAAGATGTCGGGAGTGTAGATGAGTTTGCGTACATCGTCGGTGGTTACCACGATGTCGGTGGTGATCTGACCACGCTTCTCGTCGATAGCTACTACTTTCTCACCGGCTTTGAGTGTGCCGTTGAAAGGAAGTTCTACAATCTTACCTCCGTTGAGCACTGCGGGGATTTTGCCCTCGTTGCGGAGTGCCTTTGATGCTTTCTTGCCGCCCTCGTTGCGAGCTTCGGCTTTGAGTTGGAAAGTCTTCATTCTGTTTGTCTTAATTTGTGTTACTAAAAATAAGTTGTTGCGGCTTTAGCGCTCCTACTCCGACCTCCCCTTCGGGGCTTAGTCGGCATCGGCAACAGATTTCCCATCACACGGGCGCGTAAACCGATTGCAAAATTACAAAAAATCTTTCACTCTGCCAAATATTTGTGACAAGGCGCTTTACGAGCCGCCGGGCTTCGGGCCCGCTTCGGCTTGCAAAGCGCCTCTGCTATTCTGTTTAAAGGCTTTTATATGCTCTTAATGCCTCTTTTAGTGGCCGCCGCCGCTGCCATACTGCACACCGGTGACATTGGAGCTCGAGGAGCCGTTGACCAATGTGTAGCTGCCGCCTTTGGTGATGCCGGGGCAGGTGATGAGGATGCCGCCTGAGTTGCCGTTGGGACCCCAAGGTGCATTCTGTGAGTTGGCGTAGTTGCCGGTGGTGTTGTAGTTGGAGGGCACGGTAAATGTGGCCAACACTGAATCGCCGCTGCGAAGCTCTATTGTGGTGTTCGACTTCACGGTGCCGCTGCCGGTGACATATGCCTGAGTGGATTGCGAGTTGGAGGGGGTGGAGTTGCTGCCGCCTACGGCCAGCAGTGTGCCGCCGGTGAAGTACACCTTATATCCCCCCTCAGAGTTGGCGTCTATGCCACACTCGGGCGAGCTGCCGCCGAAGGCGCGGATGTAGCCGCCGTTGATGTAGAGGTTGCCGTTAGAGTCCAGACCGTCGTTGGTCTTGGCTATCACGGTGATGTCGCCGCCGTTGATATACATGTGGCTTGAAGAGTTGATGGCGTCATCGTAGGTGGTGGCCACGATGGTGCCGTCGTTGATGGTGAGCTCTGATTTGCTCTCTATGCCTTCGCCGCCGGTGCCGGTGGTGGTGATGTTGATGGTGCCGCCGTTGATGGTGACATTGCCGTCTACTTTGATGCCTTTGGGCGACGACTTCTGGTCGCTGTCGAGGCGGTCGGTGTCTCCGGTGTAGTTGTCATATTCACGGCCGTTGACGTAAGCATACATGCCGCCGGTGGTGCTGATTTCAATCTCGCCGCCGGAGATGGTGGCGGTGCCGTCTACATTGATGCCCTTGCCACCCGAGCCGCTTGCGGTGAGGTTGAGTGTGCCGCCGGTTATCTCAATGTTGCCATCTGCCCCCAGGCAGGCTGATGCCTTGGTCTTCGATGCTGAAGAGTCCCATTTGCCACCGCCTGATGTGGAGGCCACAATGGTGCCGTCGCTGATTGTTATGTTGCCGTCGGCCTTGATAGCCTTGGCGGCTGTGGCTGTAATCGATACATTGATTTTGCCACCTTTCAGGGTGAAGCTGCCGGTGTCTTCAGCCTCGCGGTCGGTGTCGTCTTTATACGACACTTGCAGGCCGTCGTCTTCTGTGCCGGAGATGTTGAGCTCGCCGCTCTCCATCAGGAAGTATTGGTTGCAGTTCACACCGTCTTTAAGCGCTTTGAGCACATTGACGGTGCAATTCTTCATCTCTATATATTCTTTGGCAAAGATGCCGTGAGCGGTGTTGCCATACACGGTGAGTTTGCCTTTGCCCTTCAGCTCCAAGTGGCCTTTGCACACCAGGCAACCTTTCTGTTTGCCGTTGGCGCCGTCGGTGAGGGTGTTGTCTGTGCCGTTTTTCACACTAAAGGATATGCGCTTGCCGTCTTGAATGTCGATTGGCGCACCCGAGGGGTTGGTGAGGTTCAGGCCCAGAAGCTCAAACGATGCTTTATAGTCGCCGGTCATATATAGTGAGCCGTTGCTGCTCTCGCCTGAGAGCTGATAAGTGATTTCGCCGCAAGTCTCGTCGCCCACCTCTTCGCTTTGGGTGATGCTGACGTTGGCGCCGGTCACTTCGGCGCTCACATATTGAGCTATGTTGCCGGCTATGGTCACTGTGGCGCTATCGCCCGAGTAGGTCACTATCACTGTGTTGTCGGCCACAGTAGAGTCGTCGACATACATTTTGCACACCTCGCTCAAGGTGAAGGTGCGGCCCAGAATCTCCACTGTGGTGCCGCCGTTGCCAAAGGCCATCTCAGCGGCGTTGGCAGCCGGGATAGAGTATATCACATTGCCTTGAGCCACATTTAAAGTCTGTGCCTGCGCTGTGCCCACACCGGCTCCGGCCAGGAGCATCAAGCCCAAAAGCTTGCTGCCGGCTATCTTAGTTTCGGTAAATAATCGTGTCATTTAATAGCAATTTTAAAGGTTTTCTCATTCTGTTTCACCACATAGATGCCTTCGCCCACAGCTTTGCGAGCTGCTTCCAAAGAGCTGAATTTGCCAAGGCTGATGCCGGCGGTGGTGTACACTTCCAGCGAGCCTTCGGTGTCGACGGCCACAGAGGCCACTGCGCTCGGAGTGCTTGTGAAATACATGGCTTCAATCTCTGCCGCTGTCAGCGTGAGTGTTTCGGAACCGTTGGTAGCGGTAATCACACCATCGGCAATGGTGAGCTCAAGGTCTTGAGCATCGATGGTGGTGATGTTGCCCGAGGCATCGCGGAATGCCAGGTAGGGCAGATCGTAGCTAAATGCGGGTATAGCCATTCCGCTTATAGCCACCAGTGTAAGTAATAATTTCCTCATAGTGTTGGGTATTTAGTGTAATAGGTTGTCGTAATAGAATGGGCCGAACTTCGGCCGTTTCAATAGTGTCAAAGCATCTTATCCGCCCCTGAATCGATCCGCTTTGCATGAGCGTGCCATGGTGCATCCGCCCTGGTTATAAGCGTGTAAATGCGACTTTATAGGAGTGGGTACACCTTGGCGCATACCTGCAGGTAGGGCGCTGTGTTTGGCATGAGGGGGCGCATCCATCTCGGATAAAAAACGGTCGTGGCTATTGATTTGCCACGACCGAAATTCTATTCGCTATCAGATGTGTCGGGCGCTTGCATTATGCAAGGCATTCCACATCAGGGAGTGAAGCCTTAAGGAGTGTGACTTCAACCCACCCTGCTAAAATTGGCTCGGGTTTATGCGTTTTTTACTTTGTCAACGATTGCCTTGA
>CAYVAK010000049.1:0-13701 GCA_964448425.1 uncultured Sangeribacter sp. | reverse complement strand
TAGCCTTTTTCTCATTCCACCAAATTTTCTCGCAACTTTTTTTCATTATTTTTTCGCCCGCCCTCACAACACCCTGAAACCTACACCTTTACCAAACCAACTTTTTTCACCCCTGAGGCCACCAATTTGCCACCCCGGAGCCCCTTCAACCCCTCTCTCGCCCTCTCCCGCCCTCTCATTTTTCCAATTTTTCAAAAACCAATTTCCGCCCTCACCGACAAAAAGGCGCAAAAAATCGCAATCAAATAGAAAAACTCGGCTCGGAAAGAGAAAAAATTAGGGAGGGAAAGGATAGATTGCGCCCGAACAGGATGAATTGCGAGTAATCAGGTCGGGGAAATTATGTGTAAGGAGCATCGGATTACGCGTGGCGAGCATTAAACGGTGGTCTTAAATCAGCCGGGATATAAACTATACCTTATTTATATAGGGAAAAGATGGGATGAAAAAGGAGGATAAAGGGAGGGAAAAGGGGCAAAAGTTTTAGGATTAGGGAATAAATGTGTAATTTTGCATTGTGAATTTTATGCTTTTGCCAATTCTTTGACAGATATCCGCAGAAGGAAGGCCTGACCAAAGGAATATTGAAGCATTGATTATTAATGAATTGAACTTGAAGTAACGCGCATAGTGAGGCGAACTTTTATATATTTGGTGGCTCTACTTATTATAAGTATAGCTTATGCGGCTTCTCAAACCGACTCTTCGCCGGTGCGACTCAATCGTCCCTCATCAGCCGAGGCTCTTGGCACTGATAGTGTAGATGCTATCGGGGGCTCGGGTGTTGCTTTGGATGATTCGGCATCGGATGGCCGCATGGAGCTAACGAGAGAGAGTATCGGCATGCTTGATAGTGTGCCTACCGACTCATCGCGCGCGAAGGTGGGCCGGATACGTCGCGAGAAGGTGGACCTTGATCAGTCGGTGACCTTCAGCGCCGATGATTCGCTGGTGCTTATCGGCGGCAACAATGCATGGATGTATGGCAACAGCACCGTGAAATATGGTTTGATTAACCTCAACGCGGGCCGCATAAAGATGCTTATGGACTCTTCGCTGGTGTATGCCACAGGTGTGGTAGACTCAGTGGGCGAGGCATCGGAGCAGCCGGTGTTTACTGATGGCTCGGGCGAATATCAGTCGAAGCAGATGAGCTATAATTTCAAGACTGAGCGCGGATTTATCACCGATATTATCACCGAGCAGGGCGACGGATACCTCACCAGCGACATCACTAAGAAGATGGAGGATGGCACATTTAACATCCAAGGCGGAAGATATACCACTTGCGACGACCACGAGCACCCCCACTTCTATTTCCAGATTACCAAAGGCAAGGTGAAGCCCAAGAAGAATATTGTGGCCGGTCCGGCATATATGGTTTTGGCCGATGTGCCGCTACCTATAGCAGTGCCTTTCGGTTTCTTCCCCTTTACCAAGGATTATTCAAGCGGCATAATCTTCCCCTCATTTGGTGAGGACTACAATCGAGGCTTCTACCTAAGAGACGGTGGCTACTATTTTGCAATCAATGATAATTTGGACTTGGCTCTGCGCGGTGAAATCTACACCAAGGGATCGTGGGGCCTGAGCGCGCGAGCCAACTATGTGAAGCGCTACAAATACCGCGGTTCATTTGATGCCAGCTTCATCACCACAATATCGGGCGACAAGGGCTCGAGCGACTATTCAAAGCAGAACAACTTTAAGATTACTTGGAGCCATCAGCAGGATTCAAAGGCTAACCCCAATATGTCGCTGTCGGCAAGTGTGAACTTCACCACTTCGGGCTATACTCGCAACGACCTCAACTCATACTACAACAGTTCGTTTACCGAGAACACAAAGAGTTCTACGGTCAATATGACATACAATTTTCCCGACTCCAAATGGAGTTTGAGCACCACGGCCAATATTTCGCAAAGGACTCAAGACTCCACTCTCACCGTATCATTTCCCAACTTCAACCTCACCCTTAGCCAAGTAGCTCCCTTCAAGCGCAAAAAGAGAGTGGGTGCCGAGAAATGGTATGAGAAAATCAAGCTATCGTATCAGGGACAATTCCAGAACTCACTGACAGCGCGCCAAGATCAATTCTTTAAGAAGAGCTTGGTGAAAGATTGGCGCAACGGCATGAAGCACTACATACCTATTCAGGCCACCTTCTCAGTGTTAAACTACATCAACGTCTCGCCGCAGGTTACAATCAACGACCGCATGTACTTCAACAAGGTGCGTCGCAGCTGGGACCCGGCAGCATCGGCCGAGGTTGCCGACACCGCTTACGGCTTCTACAATGTGTTCGACTTCAACGCATCGGTGAGCTTCGACACTAAGGTGTATGGTTTCTACCGACCGCTGAAGATATTTGGCGACAAGATTCAGATGATACGCCACGTGCTCACCCCCACAGTGTCGTTTAGTGCAGCGCCCGATTTCGGCGCCTCGTTCTGGGGCGTGTATGGCGGTTACGACTATGTGGATGCGCAAGGCAAGGCGCAACATAAGGACTACAGCTATTTCCAGAACGGGCTCTTCGGTGTGCCATCGCGCGGCAAGACCGGCATGGTATCGGTGTCGTTGGCCAACAATTTGGAGATGAAGGTAAAGAGCGACTCCGACTCTACCGGAGTGAAGAAGATTTCGCTGATAGAGAACTTCACCGTGAGCCAGAGCTACAACTTCGCAGCCGACTCGCTCAACTGGAGCAACATTCAGACCTCCATGCTCTTGCGACTGACCAAGAATTTCAACCTCAACCTCTCGGCCACCTGGGACCCTTACACCTACGCGCTTAATTCGAGCGGTTCGCCGGTGAGGGTAAACAAGACCCGTCTTCAGGCCCACAAAGGCCTTGCAAAGCTCTCAAGCACCGGCACATCATTCTCCTACACGCTGAACAACAACACCTTTAAGAAATCGGCCGATACCGGCAACACCACCGGCAACAATCGCACCGGCAATGAGGATGAGGATGAAGACGATGAAGAGGCCGGAGCCGACTTTGCAGCTAAAGCGGCAGCCCGACGACAGAAAAACAAGCATACCGACGAGAGTAACTCCGACGCCGACGGCTATGCCGAATGGTCGGTGCCCTGGAGCCTAACTTTCAATTACTCAATAAACTACGGCTACGGCTCGTTTGACTACGAGAAGCTGGACTATAAGGGCAAATGGACTCAGAATCTATCGCTCAACGGCTCTATACGTCCCACCAAGAACTGGAATTTGAGCTTCTCGGCCTCCTACAACTTTGATCTGCACAAGATTTCGTATATGAATTGCAGTGTGAGCCGCGACCTGCACTGCTTCACCATGTCGTGTTCCTTCGTGCCTGTGGGCCCATACAAATCTTACAACTTCCATATAGCAGTGAAGTCGTCGCTACTCAAAGACTTCAAATACGACAAGCGCTCATCGAGCTCAAACGGTGTGACTTGGTACTAAGGCGCCGCCCACAAAAATCGTTGAGCCGGAGCAGCAATATTCGAGCATATTTTTATTGCAGAATTATTGCTTTTAATTTTGAAAGCTGTGAGAAATTTGTTAATTTCGCCGCAAAACGAGAAAAAGGCGTTTAGAATTGCGCCAAAACGGGAAGTATAATTACACTCCGCTGTAGGAACACTAATAATACTTATCTAATGCCACACCTGCTAACCATTATACCCCAATGGCTCACATTGCCACTATCGGAACCGGTAGCCATATTCTTCACAGTGCTTGTGATGATATTGCTGACGCCGGTGGTGTTGCAACGCCTCAAAATACCCCACATAGTGGGTATGATAGTGGCCGGCATCATAATCGGACCTCACGGATTTCATATACTCGACAGGGATGCCAGCTTCCAGATTTTCGGGCAGGTAGGCATCTTATACCTCATGTTTTTGGCCGGTGTGGAGATAGACATGCTCAATCTGAAAAGGAACTGGCGACAAGGTGTGAAATTCGGTCTGATGAGCTTTGCCTTCCCGATGATAGGCGGACTGCTGGTGTCGCGCTACATGCTGGGCACCTCCTGGCTCACCGCCTCCCTCATATCGTCGATGCTCGCCTCCCACACCCTTATCTCCTACCCTATAGCCACCCGCTTCGGGCTCACCAACACCAGGGCGAGCGTCATAGCCGTGTGTGGCACCATAGTGTCGGTGCTCCTTGCCCTAATAGTGTTGGCCGAGGTGGTAGACATAAAGTTGGAGGGGAGCATTGAGCCTTTGCGCCTCATCTATCTATTCCTTTGGATAGTGGTCTACGCTGTGGGCGTCTGGTTTATACTCTCCAAAGCCACGCGATGGTTTTTCAAGCGCATCAACGACCGTGTGAGCCAATTCATATTCATAATGGCGGAGGTGCTGTTTGCAGCGCTGCTGGCGCAGGTGATAGGGCTTGAGGGAATTCTGGGCGCCTTCTACGCCGGATTGGTGCTCAACCGATTCATACCCTCGCGAAGCGGACTGATGACCCGCATAGAGTTTGTGGGCAATGCAATCTTCATTCCCTACTTCCTAATCGGAGTGGGCATGCTGATGAATATCGGTGTGATATTTCAAGGGTGGTATGTGATATATGTGGCCATCTGCATGACCGCCACCGCCTTGGCATTTAAATGGCTTGCCACCTACTCTGCACAGCGCATGTTCCGGCTCAACAAGACTGATAGGCGACTAATGTTTGGCTTAACCTCGGGCAAGGCAGCCGCCACCATAGCCGCCACCATTATCGGCTTCTCCCACGGTCTTATCACCGAGGATATTATGAATGGGTCGGTAATCATGATTCTGATATGCTGCGCCATAGCATCGGTGGCCACCGAGCAGGCCTCAAAGCGCATGCGCATGGGCATAGCCGAAAGGGAACTGCTCGCCGACAACAAGCGTAAAGACTACGGAGCCATGGCTCGGCAGCTTGTGGCCGTATCAAATCCCACCACAGCCGAAGGGCTGATGCGCCTTGCAGTGCTGATGCGCGGCTCGCGCAACAAGGAGGCCATGACAGCGTTGTTTGTGAGAAACAACGACGACGACACAGTGAACGGCATGGGCCGCAACGCACTGAAGTCGGCGGTGAAATATGCGGTGACCTTGGAGATGCCGGTCGACGACATTGAACGCTTCGATGTTAACACCGTGACCGGTATTGCCAATGTGGTGAAAGAGCGCCATTGCTCCGAGATAGTGATAGGCCTGCACCGCCGCACAAATATAGTAGACACATTCTACGGCAGCATGACCGAGCAACTGCTGCGCACCACCAACCTAATGGTGGTGATGAGCCGCTGCTATGTGCCGGTGAGCACCCTGCGCCACATTGTGGTTGTGGCGCCGAAGAAGGCTGAATATGAGACCGGATTCAGCCTGTGGGTAGCCAGAATATGCACCCTGTCGGCTACTACCGGAGCGCCAATAGTATTTATAGCCTATCCGGAGACGGCGGGCTACATACGCGGCTTGATTTCGCAAGAGGGCTACCACCTGGATGTATTGTTTAAAGAGATGACCTCGTGGGACGACTTTATCACCTACTCCGGAGAGATAGACGACGAAGACCTCTTCGTGGTGGTGGGAGCTCGCAGCACCTCCATCTCGTTCAATCCCGACCTGGAGATGATGCCGGCCTATCTGTCGCGCTATTTCTCAAGAAACAATCTTCTGATTATCTATCCGGAGCAGTTTGGCGCAGATGCGGAATTGCCTACTCCGGTCGATGCGCTCGCCACCACTATCACGACAGTGGCCAGCGGCTGGAAATTCACCGACATATTCCGTCGCGGGCACAAAAAATAGGCCGCAACACTGTGGAAGAATGGTTGCGACCCTATACGAGTTCCTTACACCAAATTTGTCTACGCCTACAATGCAGCTATTGGCTTTGGGGATATTTGCAGACTCGGAAAAATAGTTGCCTGTTTAGGGGATATTGAAAAATCGGCGGGCTGAAGCGGTTGTAATTTCATCTACCTCCTGCTCTGTCAGACCAAGTGTGTCGGCCACCAATCGCGCCACTGCCGGCAAGAACGACGATTCATTTCGTTTGCCTCTGAATGGCACCGGCGCCAGATATGGCGAATCGGTTTCAAGCAAGATATGATTTATGCCAATCTCCGCGACAGCCTCACGCACCTCCTTGGCACTTTTGAAAGTAGCCACGCCGTTTATGCCAAACATGGCATCCGGCACCAGCGCTCGTATGCGCCTCACCTCCTGCACTCCATAAGTGAAACTATGAAAGAGCAGCGGCGGATAGGTGCCGCCAAATTCAGCTATCACACTCAGCACCTCATCCAGGCCTTCACGGCAATGGATTATCACCGGTTTGGAGAGCTCCGCAGCCAATTTCACTTGGTGGCGAAACACTTCTATTTGCTCATCACGGTGTTCGGCACTCCAATAGAGGTCAATGCCGATTTCGCCTATGGCCACAATTTTGTTGGCACGAGCTTGAGCCTCGACAGTGGCAAGTTCCGCCCTGAAATTGTCGGTAAGCTCGGTGGGGTGCAGCCCCACGGCAATGTGTATTTGCTCCGGATATTGAGTTTGCAAGGTGAGCATCTGAGCAGCCGAGTCGGGGTTGATGCCGGGAAAGATTAGGGTGTCGACACCGGCAGCGAAAGCGCGTTGGGCAGCTAAGGCTCCTTCGCCGTCGGGGAAGGAGTCGGGCATGTAGATGTGAGTGTGGGTGTCAATCATTTTTTGCGGGCCACCAGTTTATCTACCACATCGTGAAGAGCGCCAACGGCCGATTTATCCAAGCTACTGCTGCCCAAGGCTTTAACAGCCTTATGCGACCAATCTTGCATGGCCTCACGGCAAATTTCCGGCACACCGGCAGCTGTAAGCAGGTTTCTCACAGTCTTGATTTTCAACTCATTCTGCGATAGCTGCATGGCCGATTTCAGGGCATCGGCACCGGCGCCACCTTTTGCGAGGGCCGTAAGAATAAGGAATGTCTTTTTGTCGTTTATCACATCGCCGCCTATAGGTTTGCCGAATGTAGACTCGTCGCCATAGAGGTCGAGGTAATCGTCTTGAATCTGGAAGGCCATGCCCATGGCCTCGCCGTAGCTATACATAGCGTCGGCATCGGCAGCCGAGGCACCGGCAATAATGGCACCAAGCTTACAGGCAGCGCCCAGGAGCACGGAAGTCTTCAGGCGAATCATCTCCAGATAAGCCTCGAGGCTCACTTCGCCGGTATGTTCAAAATCCATATCAAGCTGCTGGCCCTCATAGACTTCGATAGCAGTCTTATTGAAAAGCTGCAACACGAGGCGCAACTGCTCGTCGGGCACCTCGCTAACGAGCTGAGTGGCAAGTGTTAGCATCGTGTCGCCCGAAAGGATAGCAGTGTTGGTGTCCCACTTTTTGCAAACAGTGGGCTTACCGCGACGCAAGTCGCTGGCATCCATCACATCGTCGTGGAGGAGGGTGAAATTGTGAAACACCTCCAAGCCCAGAGCGGGCTTCACCGCGGCTGAAAGGTCGCCACCGAAAGCATCGCAAACCATCAGGGTCAAAACAGGGCGAAGGCGTTTCCCTCCACCGCTAAGTGCATATTCTATAGGAGCGTAAAGACCGGTCAAACTTCCTGCGGGATAAGTAGTGGCCTTAATTTGAGCTTCTATGAGAGCTCTATAGTCCGACATTCTTTTCATAATCTGTGAGTTAATTAAGTGGTAGCCAGAATAGCGAGCCACCGAGATAAGTGCCCCGGAGGGCATATTAAAATTAGGGAGAGAATCAGGCACAAAATTACACAAAAATTTGAACTGCACCCCCAAAAAGATAGGCAAAAAAAAGAAAGAAGGTCGCCAGGGCAAGATGCCACCGGCGACCTTCTGATATTCAATTTCAAAAACAATATCCTATAGGGCTGCGCCTTTGAAGAGCATACATTCAATGATGTAGACCACGGCGCCGGCCAAGTAACCGGCTAATGCCCACAGGGTGAATCGGCGCAGATACCAACCGAAGTTGATTTTCTCCAAGCCCATGGCTATTACACCGGCGGCGGAACCGATAATGAGCAGGCTACCACCTACACCGGCACAGTAGCTGAGGAACTCCCAGAACACACCGTCGACAGCGAAATAGGCGTCGTAGCCGGTGGCAGCTATATCGGCAACAGGATACATGCCCATTACACCGGCCACCAAAGGCACATTGTCGAAGATTGACGACATGATGCCCAAAATCACGTTGATGGCAAATACATCGTGCAGATTCTCGTTGAGCCAGTGTGAGCACATGGAGAGCACACCGCTCGCTTGAAGCACACCCACAGCCATTAATATGCCGAGGAAGAATAGAATGGAGGGCATATCGATGTGGGATATAATCTTAGGTAAGCGGCGTTCTTTGTTGCGCTCAAGCATTTTGCCGTTGTAAAAACATTCGGTGTAGACCCACAGCACGCCAAGCACGAAGAGCATGCCAATGAAGGGGGGCATATGAGTGAAGCTCTTGAAGATAGGCACGAAGAGCAGACCGCCCACACCGAGTATGAATATTGTGGTGCGCTCCGGACGAGTGATGTTGGCGGCATTATTATCCACCGCCACTTCGGGATGCGGGCCGAGGGTGCCCTTAAGCAGACGGCCTATGCCAAGCATAGGCACCACCATTGCGATAAGCGAGGGGAAGAGCACATATTTCACCAGTGCAATGGCTGTGACATTGCCTTTCACCCAGAGCATAATGGTGGTGACATCGCCGATAGGCGACCAAGCGCCACCGGTGTTGGCGGCTATCACTATCATGCCGGCATAGAGCCAACGCTCATGCTGATCGCTGACAATCTTTCTCAACAGGAGAATCATCACGATGGTAGTGGTCATGTTGTCAAGCACAGCCGAGAAGATGAATGTGGTGAAGCAAAGCACCCAAAGGAGCTTTTTCTTGTTGCGTGTGTTAATATGGTCGGTAATCACCGAGAAACCTCCGTGAGCGTCGACAAGCTCAACAATGGTCATAGCACCCATAAGGAAGAAAAGGGTCTGAGTGATGTCGCCGAGCTCTTCAACTATCTTGACATTAAGCACATAGTCGAGAGTCTGCTCATGAAGAGTTTTGCCCGCCAAATCGGCATGGGCTTTCAGGTAGTCGGCAAATGCTTCAGGCTCCACTCCCGGCACAATATACTCGGAAAACAGGGCGTAAAGAATCCACATCAACATACCCAGCAACAACGCGGTAGCCGTCTTGTCTACACGAAGCGGATGCTCCAGGGCTATGCACAGATAGCCCACAAGAAATAGGATAATAAGGGTGGTAATCATCTGGTAGTTAGATTATGCAAGGAAATTAAATTCCTCATTTTTTTAACTGGTTTAGATTGAAATAAATAATTTGTGTTAATCACTGAAAGCTCTTGTCTTAAAGATGCTACGCCTAAATCAGACTATGGTCATATAGATTGTATTCCTCTTAATGGCAATCTATATTTCATTTGCTCAAGATGCAGACGCAAATCAACTGCAAATGAGCGAGTTAACGATGGTATCGCCTCTTAAATTTCGCAAGCTTTTTTGTTGACGCAAAATTACGGAAAAATTTCCGAAATTAAACAACACCATCAGCACTTTTTTAGAGGCTTTTACAGCTCCAAAAGTGTTAAACTTAGTTAAACACAAGAGAGGTGATCGGACCGGAAAGACAATCGGCGACTTCGCTGAAGGTGAGCACCACCACCGGGCACCCGCAGGCTCCGGGCGTTAACAGGTATTTCTCATAGGTGAACACCAAACCGGCGTCGCAGATTGCAAGACCGGCGATGGGAAAATTAGAGCTGGTAATCGGCTGGAAATCACCGTATGCCGAAGATTCGGGAAGATCGTCGAACACCGGACCGCGCAACCAGCTATTTAAGTCGGCAAGATAGCCTTCCAGACTGCCGACAGGCTCATAGACAGGATAGGCGGAGGCCATGTGGCTCACAAGCGCCCTCCGCAACGAAGGCTCCATCTCGGGGATGATGACATCAGCTAAAGAAATGGGGAGGCCGGTGGCTCGATTGAATGTCTGAAGGATAGCGGAATAATTGCCATGCGCACCGCCGGTGTAGCAGTAATAATAGAGTTTATAGGTCACATAGTCGGAGGAAAGGAACACCGGTTCTATCTCAGCCTCAAACAGATAGCCACCATAACCGGCATATTCATCAATAAGGGGCAATTGCGCATCAAAGAGAGCAAAGTCCTGCTCCAGGGCAGCCTGCATAGTGGCCGACTGAGAGTCGGGGGTGAGAGCGAGTGAGGGGCAGCAGGTGGCCGGCATCGGCGGGGGGCAAGAGAGCGGCAAAGAGTCTTGGAGGGAAAGGAAGCCGTTGGAGAGCAAGCCGGAGTGGATGTATTGCAGCAGATAGTCGGCAATAAGAGGGTGCAAGTTCAGAAGGGTGACTTTACAGTCGAGATACACATTGTCGGCGGAGGTGGTGTGGCGAAGGGCTATCTTGCCGGCGGCAACGGAGTCGGGGCCATAGGTGAAAGGTTCGCAACAGGCAGAGGACCGATTGGGTGTCAGGGGGCGGAAGACATCGATAGTGTCGGAAGCGAAGCGCGGCAACGTCGTGGCCCCGGCATCGGCAGAGGCGAGAGCCGGGCAAAGCAGGGCGGCAAGGATTATGAGAGGGAGCACAAAAATTGATTTCATCATGGCATGGACTATAAGAGGTGAGTTCAGGCCACAAATTTACGAAAAAAGATTCGCAAACTTGGAAATCCACAAAAAATATAGTAACTTTGTGCAACTTTGGAGCAGAAGTAAACAATGGCCCAAAAGGTAAGACATATTAACCACTTATTCAACTCAAGAGAGCTATGGCAATAAACTTAACCGACCTCTTGAGCAGAATAGTTGCGAAATGCGACCTTCTGAGGCGTCGTTGCCGCCAATTGCTCGACGAGAATCGTCAGCTAAAAGACGAGATTGTAGAGGCCAATGCGGAGTGTGAGCGACTCAAATCCGAGCTTGTAAAAGCCAACAAGCAGATAGAGTACCTGCAAATATCGCATAAACTGGACGGCAGTGCCGACAGCTCCCAAGACATGTCAAACGGCAGGAAAATCCTGGCCGATTTGGTGCGAAAAATCGACAAATGTATCGCTCGACTTGAATCCGAATAACGGTGAATGATACAGACAAAATAAAAATGCGTGTGAAAGTAGCCGGTGAAGCTATTCAGCTCACTGTCGCTTTCGAGGAGCAAGACTTTGTGCGCGACACAGAAGCAAAAATCGCCACCCTCTTTGAAGATTGGCGACGACGATTCCCTTCCAAGTCGGTGCAAGAGCTGCTTGCCATGATGACATATCAATACGCCTCTTATTATTTGGCCATGCGGCGCAGGCAACAAGACTTGGTAGCTGCATTGTCGCAATGTGAGCAAAAGCTCGACGAAACGATTCTGAATTCCGACGGAGTTATAGACCCCGAATCAGAATAGTGGCGCCGACGCTGAGTGAGCTCACTGCTAAATATTGTAGTTTTTTCGCATCGTTGCTGTGCTCCCCTTGGGGTGTATGGCTGCGATTTTTCTCTTTTATAAAAGAGTGTAATCCACAATACCGAAACACACTAAACATATTATAAACAATTAATAACTAATAAAATAACAACCCAGATAATAAACAGCAATGGAAATATTGATACCAATAATAGCCGCCGTGGTGGCACTTGCCTTAGGAGTGTATTTCGGGCTCTACAGAAGCAAGACCAATGCCAACTCAAAGGCTAATTCAATCATCGACGACGCAAAACGCGAAGCCGACGTGCTCAAAGAGAAGAAGATTCTTGAAGCTCGTGAATATGAAATGAAGGTGAAATCGGAGGCCGAAAAAGAGGCCAACCAACGCCATCAGAAATACCAAGCCACCGAAGCTCGCCTCAAACAACGCGAGCTGCAACTCAACCAGCAACAAAGCGAAATTGCCAAACGCCGCAACGAGCTTGACACTCTGAAAGTTAACATCGACAATCAGCAAGCACTCCTTGAGAGCCGCACAGCTGAAGTAGAGAAGTTGCAGCGCTCCGCCCAAGAGAAGTTGGAACACATATCCGGACTCTCGGCCGAGGAGGCAAAAGAGAAGCTCATAGAGTCGCTCAAAGATGAGGCCAAGACAGCCGCTGCCGGCTACGTGAACGATATCATGGACGATGCCCGCATGACCGCTTCCAAGGAGGCCAAAAGAATTGTGGTACAGTCCATACAACGCGTTGCTACTGAGACAGCTATCGAGAATTCAGTGACAGTGTTCCACATTGAAAACGACGAAATCAAAGGCCGCATCATAGGCCGCGAAGGTCGCAACATACGCGCCCTGGAAGCAGCCACCGGCATTGAGATAATAGTAGACGACACCCCGGAAGCAATAGTGCTCTCAGGCTTCGACCCCGTGCGCCGCGAGATAGCACGTCTGGCCCTCCACCAGCTCGTGGCCGACGGCCGCATCCACCCCGCCCGCATCGAAGAGGTGGTGGCCAAAGTGCGTCGCCAAGTGGAAGAAGAGATTATCGAGACCGGTAAGCGCACCGCCATCGACCTCGGTATCCACGGCTTGCACCCCGAACTGATTCGCCTCATCGGCAAGATGAAATACCGCTCGTCGTATGGCCAGAACCTCTTGCAGCACGCCCGCGAGACGGCCAACCTCTGCGCCGTCATGGCATCGGAGCTCGGCCTCAACCCGAAGAAGGCCAAACGCGCCGGCTTGCTCCACGACATCGGCAAAGTGCCCGACGATGAGCCGGAACTGCCTCACGCCATCCTCGGTATGAAGCTCGCCGAAAAGTATAAAGAGAAACCGGATATCTGCAACGCCATCGGCGCTCACCACGACGAAGTGGAGATGCAATCGCTCATCGCGCCGCTCGTGCAGGTGTGCGACGCCATCTCGGGAGCTCGCCCGGGTGCCCGCCGCGAAATCGTCGAAGCCTACATCAAGCGTCTCAACGACCTCGAACAGCTCGCCCTCTCCTATCCGGGCGTGCTCAAGACCTACGCCATCCAGGCAGGCCGCGAGCTCCGCGTCATCGTGGGTGCCGACAAGATTGACGATAACGAAACCGAAAAATTATCAACCGAAATAGCAAAGAAGATTCAGGACGAGATGACTTATCCGGGTCAGGTGAAGATCACCGTCATCCGCGAAACTCGTGCTGTAAGCTATGCGAAATAACGGAATGGATAGTACAGATAAAAAAGGCGGATGCGACAAGCATGGCTCATGCCCGCGTTGCAGATGCCGACTCGATAAGAAACTTCACGTCTTCGACTGGCTGGAGGATATTCCCGAGTCGCACGAAGACACTGACTTCGTCGAGGTGCAGTTTAAGAATACCCGAAAGGGCTATTACCGCAACTCCAACAAGCTTCCGATTGAAAAGGGAGATATTGTGGCCGTCGAGTCGAATCCAGGCCACGACATCGGCGAAGTGACCCTCACGGGGCGACTCGTTCTGCTTCAGATGAAGAAGAACAACGTGCGCACCGACAATCCCGACATCAAGCGTATCTATCGCAAGGCGAAGCCGACCGACCTCGAGAAATATGAGGAGGCAAAGGCGCGCGAGCACGACACAATGCTCCGCTCGCGCAAGATTGCCGAAGACCTTCACCTCAACATGAAGATAGGCGACGTCGAATATCAGGGCGACGGCAACAAGGCGATCTTCTACTACATCGCCGACGACCGCGTGGACTTCC
>CAYVAK010000048.1:0-13950 GCA_964448425.1 uncultured Sangeribacter sp. | reverse complement strand
AAAAGCAAACCCACCAAATCTGAAAATCGCCTCTTGAATGGGGAGGGGGAGAGGGGCGGATTAGAGGGTGCGGGGTGCGGTGGAGGGGGTGAGGCGACGCAGACCGTTGGGGAATTTGTCGGCCGGGTCGCTGCTCTTCACCGAGAAGATGCGTCGCATGTAGGGCACTATGGCAAATGGATTGATTTTCAGGCTTCGTTTTTTCTTTTCCAGTGTGAGGTAGCTGTCGGCATTCAGCGGAGTGGTGAGGGCGCCGATAAATTCTACCGGGTGTTCCGGTGCCCCGGATGTGGCTTTGCTGTAGAGCCACACTTTGTAGATTTCCGGATTTACCGAGCCGCTGCACCAGCCCACTATGGTGCCGGGCGCCGGATAGAGCGATGCGGATTGCAACATCACTATCTCGTAGATGTGAGATCGCTCGGCTGAGGCTACAATTGCCACTATGGTGCCCGGTTGATTGAAGCCGGAGGTGGCGTCGTCGGCCGGGAATTCCCAGATGCCCTCAATGTTGTCGAGCGCCTTGTGGCTCAGGGTGTCGTAGGCCTCCTCGACGGTTGTGAGCGAGGCGCTGCGCGGGGCCTCTTTGGGAGGCTCAAAGGCGTAGCTCGCGGTGCTCACCGCCAGCAGCACGGCGGCGGTGACTAAGCATCGGCTTACTATGTTGAGGTGAGTGGCGGCAGACATGGGTGGTGAGGGTTACGGAGGGTGGAGGGCTCAGAGGTGTTATTTCGTTGAGAATGTGTAGGCGAAGCCAAAGGAGAGAATCTCTTTGAGCATCCAGTAGCGCCAGCGCTTTGTGGCAGTGATGTCGGTCACTGTGGTTGAGGAGTCGTAGCGCAGGTGCACGTAGATCTGAGTGCTGAGGAAGCGGTTGATGGTGAAGTTGAAGGTGTTCTCCCAGTCGGAGAGGAAATATTTGTAGTTGGTGAAGGCGAAGAGCCTTGATCGGTAGGAGATGTTTGACGACATGGCCCACTCCATGGTGAGCTCGGCGTTGCTACCATATTCGCTTGAAGTCTTTCGGCCGGCTGAGATGTTGTATTGCACGGGGTCGACGAGTTTGTCGATGCAGGTGTTCAGATTGTAGGATAGGGGTGATATTGAGGCGTTGAATTTCAGCGACTTGCTTTTGTTGGTGGTGGAGTAGGTCATACCGAGACCCAGAGTGAGGGTTCCGGGCGATAGGAACGACGATTTCCTGGTGGTGGAGTTTTCTCCGTAGGTGTTGAGTAGCTGGGTCTTAAATTGGGAGGTGAAGCTGTAGAACCATTTGTTGAACGCTTTCACACCGAATTTGAAGTTCCACTGAAACAGGTCTTCCGACACCGAGTAGTCGTGATATTCGTCTTGGGGGGTGGAGTAAAGGCCTAACTTGTAGCTCACCGTGTTGTCGAGCAGCAGGTTGGGGTGATAGACGTCGTTGAGCTTCACGGTCCACAGGAAGTTTATGAGCAGTGTGAGGCTGTTATTGCCGCCCTGATACCAGTTGGGCGAGAGATATGCCTGCGAGAACTGCACCCCGGAGTTGAAGGTGTGTAGCCAGTTGGTGCGGCGTATGTCGGAAATCATCTCGGTGGGCTCGGCGTCGTAGAACGACATGGGGATGCCGTAAAGGAGCTCGTTTTCTGCGTTTTGTCGGTTTTCAAACAGCTCCGGCGGGTCGGGCAGGAGCCAAGCCAGATGCCTGATTTGGCCCGGGTGGGCTATCATGTTGTTGTAGGCTGCTTTAGCTCTTATACTGTTGACTCCGGCGCGGCGGCGAAACTCCTCCGGCAGATATTGCGAGGCATCGCTGTCGCTGGTCATTGCGCCTTGTCCGGAGAACGAAGGCGCTGCGGGCCGGAAGGCTTTCGACTCCTCGCTTATCGGCTTATAGCCGGGGTAGATTGCAGGCATATTTAGCCATTCTGTCTCTTCCGATTCTTCATTGCTTTGAGGCTCCTCCTCTAAAGAGAGGGAGGGGGTGAGCTCTGCCGCATTCAGCGGCCGGGAGGTGATGAATGTGGCGGAAATGGCTGTTGCTATGGCTGTGAAATATGTCAGAGTCGTGCGCATCGGCTATCTGTTTAGGTGGTTAGTGCTTATTGTTGTTGTGGGTGGGAGAGGGGGAGGCTTAGAGGCCGGCGGGGCTATTTGCTCTCGGTGCTGTAGAGGGCCTTGTTGTAGCCCTCGCCGGTGATTACTTCCAGGGCCTTGATGAATATGGGGTCGTGGCGGTTGTACACCTTATAGTAGGTGGCATCGGCAAATACGTCGCGACCTACCAGAGCCTTGATAATCATGCTGATAAGCGGCTTACTACGGTCAAACTCCTCTTGTGAGAATTTCACCTCCTCTTTTTCGCCGCGAGCTATAATCTCGTTGAGCATGGTTTGGTCCACTTCAAATTGCTCCACAAAGGCCTCGTCGTTTTTGTATTTCTTTTTCAGGGCTTTGCGGTTAGCATCCACATAGTCAATGCTGTAGCTGTTAATGACGCCTTTAGCCACGAGGTCGCGGTAGTATTTGGTGTATTCGGTGGTGTCGAGCGGCACAAAGATGTCGGGGTAGATGCCGCCGCCGCCGTAGATGGTGCGATGGAGGTTGAGGGTGGAGAATTTAGCCGACTCGTCGTAGCGCACGGAGTCTTCGTGCATCAGTTCGCCGGAGTTGTATCGGTCGAGGATGTCGGCCTCATATTTGTCTGATTCGCCTTTGGTGTAAGGCTTTTGGATGTTGCGGCCGGCCGGGGTATAGTAGTGAGCCACGGTGAGGCGCATCATGGAGCCGTCGGGGAAGGGGATGGGGCGCTGCACAAGGCCTTTGCCGAAGGTGCGGCGGCCCACTATCAAGCCGCGATCATGGTCTTGGATAGCGCCTGAGGTGATCTCGGCTGCCGAGGCGCTGTATTGGTTGGCCATCACTACCAGGCGACCATCGGCAAACATCGGCTTGTTGCCGGCCGGGGTGGTGTAGTGGTTGTAGCGGGGTGCATTGGTGCCTTGGGTGTAGACGGCTCTTGAGCCGGCCGGCAGGAGCTCGGCAAGAAGGTCGACAGAGGCGTTGAGATAGCCGCCGCCATTCTCTATGAGGTCGAGGATAAGATTCTTCATGCCTTGTCCTTGCAGCTTGGCGAGGGCTTCGCGGAACTCTTTGGGGGTGTCGGCGGCAAATTTATTGACGCGGATATAGCCGGTAGAGTCGTTTACCATATAGGCTGCATCTACGCTGTAGATAGGTATCTCGGCGCGTGTCACCACGAAATTAATGGTGTCGGCTTTGCCACCCTGGCGGCGCATCACTTTCAGGCGTGCCTTTGTGCCTTTGGGGCCTCTGAGGTGCTTCATAATCTCATTGCGCTTCATCTTCACGCCGGCAAGAGTGGTGTCGTTGCAGGCTATGATGCGGTCGCCGGCCAGGATGCCCACCTTCTCCGAGGGGCCTCCGGCCACTGTCTGAATCACATACACAGTGTCTTGGTTGAGGTTGAAAGTCACGCCGATGCCTGAAAAGTTGCCTTCGAGCGGCTCGTTGAGCTCACGGGTCTCTTCAACATTGGTGTAGGAGGAGTGGGGGTCAAGATTCTTGAGCATGCCGTTGATGGCATCTTCCACCAGCTTCTCGTCGTCTACGGTGTCGACATAAAGCTCGTTGATGGCTTGGCGAGCCATGTTGAGCTTGCTGGTCTGTATCTGCTGCTTGGTGTATTGAGCTATGGTGGCTCCGCACGCCACTATGGCTATGGCGGCAAAGAGTAGCAACTTTTTCATATTCTGCGGTTGGGGAAATTATAGTCGGTTACTTAATTGAGGTTCTGATACTTACTTGGCTTCGCTTTTGCGGGCAATTAGTGAGGAGGTGTCGTAGCCGAAGTGGTTAAGCTCTCTCACCATCGATGAGCTGATGGCGCTGTGCTCGGGCAGGGTGTAGAGCAGCACCGTCTCCAGGGAGGCTATCATGCGATTGGTGTCGGCCAAGGTGCGCTCATATTCAAAGTCGGCTATTGAGCGGACACCTCGCAGCAGCACCGTGGCGCCCTTTTCGGCGGCAAATTTAGCCGTCAGGGTGGAGTAGCTGCACACCTCCACTTTCGGATTGCCGGCGAAGACTTCGGCAATGGCTTTCACCCTGTCGGAGGCCGCGCTTTCGCTTTCGGTCTTATTCTCGTTGTAGCCCACGGCTATGATTATCTTGTCGAACATCTTCAGAGCGCGTTCCACTATAGACTGATGGCCCACGGTGAAGGGGTTGAAAGTGCCTGGAAATAGTGCTGTAGCCATAAGCGATTATGATATTTCAGTGTCGTCTTCCACCACCAGGTTGTCGATGATGAAGTTCTGACGGTTCATAGTGTTCTTGCCCATGTAGAATTCCAGGAGCTTATCCACAGTGTCGTCGCGTTTCAGGGTCACGGGGTCAAGGCGCATATCGGCGCCGATAAACTCTCTGAACTCCTCCACATTTATCTCACCGAGACCTTTGAATCGGGTGATTTCGGCGTTGCTGCCGAAGTGGGCTATGGCAGCGATGCGCTCCTCGTCGGTGTAGCAGTAGATGGTGTCGCGTGTGTCTTCGCCGCCACTCTTTTCGGCGGCCTCCATTGAGGCGTTGCCGGCGCTCTTCTTCGACTTTTTGCGGCGGGCCAGCGATTTGTTTCTCACACGGAACAGCGGTGTCTGGAGTATATACACATGGCCCTTCTTCACCAGGTCGGGGAAGAACTGAAGAAAGAAGGTGATCACCAGCAGGCGTATGTGCATGCCGTCGACATCGGCATCGGTGGCTATTATCACCTTGTTGTAGCGCAGGCCGTCGATGCCCTCTTCTATGTTGAGGGCTGCCTGAAGCAGGTTGAACTCTTCATTTTCGTAGACCACCTTTTGGGTGAGGCCGTAAGAGTTGAGAGGCTTGCCTCGCAGGGAGAACACGGCTTGTGTGGCTGCGTCGCGAGCCTTGGTGATGGTGCCCGATGCGGAGTCGCCCTCGGTGATGAATATTGAGGAGTCGTCGCGGCGGTCGTCTTCAGCCGCTTTGGCTTTCACAGTGTCGTTGTAGTGCACCGAGCAGTCGCGCAATTTGCGGTTGTGCAGGCTCACTTTCTTGGCGCGCTCTCTTGCCAGCTTGGTCACTCCGGCCAGCGCTTTGCGTTCGCGCTCGCTGCGCTGAATCTTGTGGAGCATCACATCGGCGGTGTCCAGATTCTTGTGCAGGTAGTCGTCGAGCTCTTTCTTCACAAAGTCGCCTATAAATTTATTGATGGTGATGGAGCTGTCGGGGGCTATCTCTTTGCTGCCGAGCTTTGTCTTGGTTTGCGATTCAAACACCGGCTCCTGAATCCTCACACTCACAGCGGCCACAAAGCCGTTGCGTATGTCGGAATATTCAAACGATTTGCCGAAATACTCTTTGATGGTGCGTGAGGCCCATTCGCGGAAGGCGGTGAGGTGGGTGCCACCCTGGGTGGTGTGTTGGCCGTTGACAAATGAATAGTATTCCTCGCCATACTGGTCGGTGTGGGTGAGCACAATCTCAATGTCTTCGCCTTGGAGCTGGATTATGGGGTAGAGCGGCTCGGCGGTCATGTTCTCTTTCAGCAGGTCGAGAAGGCCGTGGCGCGATATGTAGCGTTTGCCGTTGAGGTAGAGCGCCAACCCGGAGTTGAGGTAGGAATAGTTGTTGACCATAGTCTCCACAAACTCCATGCGGTAGGCGTAGTCGCGAAACAGTGAGGGGTCGGGGGTGAACTTCACGAAAGTGCCGTTTGGCTCCGTGGTGTCGGTGGGCTCGCTGTGCTCTATGAGCTCGCCTTTCTCGTAGCTCACTTTCACACACTTGCCATCGCGGTGGCTCACCACCTCGCAGCGCAGCGACAGAGCGTTGACCGCTTTGAGACCTACACCGTTCAAACCTACCGACTTCTTGAAGTTCTTGGAGTCGAATTTGCCGCCGGTGTTGATGTCGGAGGTGGCCTCTTTCACTTTGCCTAAGGGGATGCCTCGACCATAGTCGCGCACACTCACTGTGCCATCTTCAATTGTGATGTCAATCTGCTTGCCTACGCCCATGTTGAATTCATCGATAGAGTTGTCGATTACCTCCTTTATGAGCACATATATGCCGTCTTCGGCATGGCTGCCATCGCCAAGTTTGCCGATGTACATACCCGGGCGGCGCCTGATGTGTTCGTTCCAGGCAAGTGTCTGGATGGCGCTGTCGTCGTAGGCTGATGTCACAGCTGCCACTTGGGCAGATGTGAAGATGTCGTCGTTGCTTTTGTTGTCGCTCATTCGCGCTTAGTTAGTTTATTGTTGGGGCAAGAGAAGAGTTTTTGCCTTTGGGGTTTAATAGTTTTGGTGTCAATGGCGCCCCCGAGAGGGCAATTACCACTACCGTGATAAATTGTTGATACCCGGGACTTGCGCCCCGGGTCGTTGTTTTATGGGATACTATTCGCTCGCCGTGGTGGCGTTGCGGATAGGGCATAGGTCATTATTTAGCGGCTCTTACCACTACCAGTCGCATGGGTGAGGTGATTGAATTGGCTCCGCCGGTGGTGGTGAAGCGGCACATGGCGTAGTAGACACCTTCGGGCACTCTTGCGCCGGTGGCGTCGGTGGCTTCCCACTCATATTCGTTGCCGGTGAGGTCTTTCTTAAACACTTCGTTGCCTAAGGAGTCGACTATGAGCAGGGTGCTCTTGTCTATGGTGTAGCCCTGTGAGCCGTCGGCCGGGGCTTCGGTGGTGAGCTTAAGGAGTGCTGATTTCCTTATCACTTCGCTCTCTGTGCTGAGGGCGGTGACATTGGCGGTCTCGCTCTCCACATGGAAGTAGATGGTGGCTGAAGATGTGTTGCCGGCACCGTCGATAGCTACTATCGAAGCTGAGTGGGTGCCCACGGCATAATCTTTCATGGGGTATTTCACGGTGAGCTCCTTTGCGCCGTTTTCAACACTTACATAGGGGGTGATGTTTTTCACCGCTAAGTTGTTGTCGATGGTGAGGTGGAGGCTGCCGTTGGTGCCGCAGCTGTTCACCATCAAGACGTTGTTGTCGGTGATGTGGATAAAGAGGTTGCTGTCGGTGCCCACGGCATCGCCGGAGTTGAAGTCGGGGGTGTTGACATACATGCTCTCAATTACGGGTGCTTCGGTGTCGACCACTGCCTTGTCTTCGTCGATGGCTTGAATGGCGAGCGATGCTGTGCCTAAGGCCACTCTGCGGGTGGTGTGGTCGAATGCTGAGAAACGTATCGTGGCTGTCTCACCCTCGCTGCCTATGGTGGCGGGAATCATCAGTTTGACACTGAATTTGCCCTCGTTTACTTCTACGGGCACGAGGCTGAGCACAGTCTCGTCGTGGGTGATGCTCATCACATCGGAGGCGCCATCGGAGCGAGTGTCCATCACAACCGGAGCTGCACACACTTTTGCTACAGCCGAGCCGGTGAAGTCGCTCATCGCTTTGCCGTCGCGGCTCTCAATGGTGCCGTTGACTTCTATCTCTGTGAGCGGAGTCACATTGACGGCGTCGGTGGTTTCTTTACCGTTGATGGTTACCTTAATGTCGGCAGTGGGGAGCGGAGCTATCAGGCCCGGGTCGCACATAAGCACGTAGCCCAGTTTGTTGGCATTTGAGCGGGTGTTTTTGTTCTTGGCCAAGCGCACCACTTCGCCGAATGTGCGCGGGGTGCTGAGCAGTGTCAGATCGGAGGTGTAGGGGGTCTCCAGCAGGGAGGCGCGTGTCACATCCTTGATGAGGAACATGTTGGACTTTGAGAGCACAGTGCGGTTGGTGAGCAGGGCTCCTATGAGTCCGTGTTCGGGCACAAATACCATCTCTTCGGCGCTGCCTCTGCCGCCTTCATCGAAGTCGGTCACTGTGCAGGCTGCGAAGTTCATGAATCCAAGGTGGTTGTTGTTGAGCTTTTGAGCGTCGCCCAGATTCCATATTGAGGTCAAGCCTACTGTTGAACCGTGGCCTACATAGGTTTGCCATGCAGTGCCGTCGGATATCGAACCTATGAACAGCTTTTTCATTACTGAGGCCGGGTAGCAGTTGTTGTAGAGCTTGCGGTGTATGAAGTCGCCGCGGTCGTAGGTGCTCCAAGTGTTTACAATTTCTTCGGCGTTGCCTTGGTGCTCGTTGCTGTCGCCGCCGTCGCAGGTGTAGGCTGTTTCGTTAACCCAGGATGCAAACGATGTGTCGGTGAGCCAGGATGCTATTTTTGCATTTATTACATTGCAGTCGCTCGGGGAGCGCACCGGTAGGACACCTACCGCCACTTCATTGGTGCGGGTGTAGATGTTATTGTTCTGGTCTTTGATGGTGTATTGGTCTTGCAACTGGCCGTAGAAGTCGGTCATGGAGAAGGAGAGTGTCATGTCGCTGGAGTTGGGGGTCTGCTTGCAGAGCAGCAACTCTTGGTCGGCTTTGGCAGAGAAGCGCTGGCGGTTGTCGTTGCGCATCGGGCCGTAGAGCAGAATTGAGGAGAATGTGCGTTTGTCGGCGTTGTCGCGTTCGTAGAGCATCTTGGCAAACATTCTGTAGGCCGAGGGGTCGGGGGTGCCGGCTGAGAATTCGTTGATGAGCTCTGAGGTGAGCACCACTACCACGTTCTCGTTTTGATAGATTCTGTGGAGTTCGGCCAGCTCTTCGGCTTTCTCCTTATAGGCAGAGGTGGTGATAATCACCATTGTCGGCATTATGTCGGTGCCTATGGCGTGGAGGTTCTGATTCTCTACTATTGTGAAGTTATCGTCGCTCACGGTCTTGAAACTGTCTTTGGCGTTGAACGCTATGAGCTCGCCATCGGTCATGGCGGTGGTGGCGCCCCACACTTGTGCGGTGGTGCCGTCAATCTCTGAAGGCAGCTGATACACCTCGTTGCTGCTTCTCACATCCCAGACGGTGAAATTGTCGGGTATGTTGGTGAATTGCAGGCAGCCTGACCGCGAGGTGAGGTCGGGGGTCATTACGTGCATCTGCTTTTCGCCGCTCTGGAATTCGAGGTTGCGGTTGGTGGAAATCACCACATAGTCGAGCATTGTCTTGGTGATGTCCGACGAGGTGTTGTAGGTTAGGGCAAGAGTGCCGGTGGCATCGGGCAGAGTCATTTTGCGCGATGATGGTTCGCCCAGGCTGCTGGTGTAGTAGTAACTTACGTTGCTGGAGATGGGCGAAATCACCCAGGGGTTTGTGATGGTGGTCTCTTCGCCGTTTGTGCCGGTGAGGACGCTGAAGATGTTGGAGCCGGTCTTGGCGTTGGCTCCGCCACGGAGGGTGACGTAGCAGGTGGAGCCTGCTACCGCTCCGGGCAAGTCGTAGTTAAAAGTCAGAGTTTTGTTGGGGTCGTCTTGGAAGTCCCAGCCGAAGTAGTCTTCGCCTGAGTTGACATACCGGAAGTTGTCTTCTTCCCAGTATTGCCAGCTCATGGCTTGCGTCACGGGAGTTTCCGAGGTGGGCCTATCGACGGCTTTAGTGCTGATGGTGAGTACGTTGTCTTGCGAGTCGGAAAGGAAGTAGTAAGCGTCTGAGCTATAGACGTTGCCACTCTCTTTTTCTACATGAGCAGTGTCGAAGCAAAGTTTGTTGGGCCCTTGGGCGTAGAATATTATTCTGTCGCCGTCGCGGCTTATTGCCACCGGAGCCAGGTCATCGTTGTAGACCGGGTTGCCGTCGCTGTCAATAACGTTGTCGGGGATTATGGCTCCTCCTGTGCCGAAGACTCCAACTTTCGATGGATCAGTAAATCCTAAAGTGGAGAGTTGGGAGTAGCTGATTTCGTAGATGCCGCTGTCGGGTACATGAAATTTCACCCACTTGCCGGAGCTGAGCTTGGAAGTGGTGGTGAAGAAGTTTTCCGGCAGTGCCCAAGCGCTTGCAGCGCTGCAAGCTATCAATGCAGTTAAGCTCCCTTTTAAGAGTGTGCTGATTTTGAGAGTCATGGGTATTTATGTCTGTAAAAAATAATAATTGTTCTTAGTTAAGTATCTCTCTTAGAGTTGACCTTGATTCTCTCTTTGGCGGCTTCACAAGCCATTGTGGCGATTCCTTGGTAGAGATGAGTGATAGTCTGTGGACAGAAAATCAGGGGCAGCTATCTGTGTCGCGGTGTAAGGAGAAGGAGCGACGGTTATTTTACTTTAAAACTGAGAAAGTCGGTTGAAATTGTGGCAGAGGGGCCGATAATTTCCGATTTCACGGTTATGGAGTCGTCGACATTGATGTCGATTCCTGAGGAGGTGAGGCCGAGATATATAATATCGCCGGTTTTGAGGGTCATTCGTCGGCTCACAGCTTCCACTGTGTTGTCGGCGTCGAGGAGGAGGTTGCTGTATTTCCAGCGGGCCACTTCACGGTCGTTGCGGAAGATTGCGAATTGCATCTCAGGCAAGAGGGCCTTGTCGGTGGCTTGCCAACTGCCTATTATCACTGAGTAGTCGAATGATGTGGCTCTGCCGGCGCTTAGTTTGGCGCCTTGGAGGGCTTGGAGCTCATCGATTCCGCGCACGTTAAATCCGAAGGTGTGCATATCCCAGTAGCGATAAGCAAATCGCGAAGCTATTGACTTGCCAAGGCGGTCGATGCGGATGGCAAGTGAGGGGAAGAGTTGAAATTTTTCGCTCCAGGAGGGGAGGAAAAACGGCTTGCCTTCTCTTAGGAGGCAAGAGTCGGTCATCAGGCTCCAGGTGAGGGGCACCGAAGCGCAGGCCGGGGCGTAATTATTGTCGATGACTATAATTTTCATTTTAAGAGTTAGTGGCCAACCGATTGTAAATCAAAGCCAGGTGTGCGTAGATAGAAGTGTTGGCCATTGCTATCCCCTCTCTCACTCTTATACGATAAGGGGTGAAGTTCCATATTCCTTTCAGTCCTGCTGCTACCATAAAGTCGGCCGACTCTTGGGCTTTGTCGGCAGGCACTGCCAGGATGCCGATTGTGGCTTGAAGCTCGTTTTGCAATCGGAGGAGCTCACGATTGTGGTAGATTTTCACTCCGGAGATGGTGGTGCCTACTATCTTGGGGTTAACGTCAAATCCGGCCACAATCTCCAAGCCGTAGTTGGCAAGTCCTTTGTCGGCTATCAGGGCTGCTCCCAGGCTTCCGACTCCCATGATGAAAGCTTTGTGAGTCTTTCTGAAACCCAGAAACTGCGAGAGGGCTTCCGCCAGCTCGCGGGTGTTGTAGCCTATGCGTGTCTTGCCTTTGATGTTTAAAAGCGACAGGTCTTTTGCTATTTGAGATGCGTCTACATTCAGCGCTCGCGATATCTGAGTCGAAGATACTGTATCTACTCCGGTGGCTTGCAATATGTCGACATATGCTAAATACCAGGGGAGACGCCGCAGCGATGGCTCCGGCAATAATATGCGCACATCTTCTGTGGGCTTTTCGTTCTTTGTCTCGTTTGCTTTCGTTTTTGTCTGATTCTCGTCTGTCATCTCTGTCTATGCGGTCGCTGTTGGTTGCTTTTGGCCGCTTTTAATACCGCAAAGTTAAGAAAATTTGTTGAAATAAGGAAATTTTTCTCTATATATCAAAAGGCTTTTACGCCCCTTTTTGTTCTGCTCAGCCGCCGCCTCTACCTGTGCTTTTATAGATATTTAATACACGTTAATATTTAAAAGCCTCAGCCGCCTTCCCCTCTCTTCGCCTTTAGGCGCCAGCTCTGCTTGCTGCATATGCCCTCTATGTTTTTGCCGGTCGCTCTTGCCGGTTAAGGAGCGCTCAAGGTGTGCGCCGGATGATGCAGTCTGTGAAAAAATGCTAAAAAATAGGTCGGTAGATAGAAAAATTGCTTTATGGGTGTAAAATTGCGGAAGTTTTTATATCTTTGTGCGAAAATTGATTGTGATATAACTCAGATAAAGAATTTTTGTAAACCTTTTTAAGATGAAAAAGAAAGTAAAATTGAGCCTTGGCTCTCTTATAGCCTCAAACCTGTTTTTGGCTTTGCTAATTTCCTTAGCTGTGTATTTCATTTCCACCGGCAACAATGTAGGTTGGATTATTATCTGCTCTGTGATTGCGCTTGGAGCGTTAGCGGTTTTTATATATATGCCAACATCTATAGCTGTGACCGACGATGGATATTTGGTGGTGAATCGCCCGGCGCATTCCACAAAGATTGCTGTTGAAGATATCGATGGCATGGAGCTCTGTCCTCTCGGAGAGAAGAAGAAGTTTAATCTGCTGGCCAGTGCCGGATTTTATGGCTACTGGGGTAGGTTTAAGGAGCGCAGTTTGGGCAAGTATTTTGCATTCTACGGCCGTGCTTCGGAGTGCTTCCTGGTTAGGCTCAAGAATGGCAAACAGTATATGCTGGGATGCGAGAAGCCCAACAAGCTCATTTACGCCCTCTTCCAGAAGTACAGGCAAGCCGCCACACCGGCTCTGAGCCTGTAGAAGGTGGAGCGTGAAGAACCTGATGAATTAGAAAAGAGGGTGCGCCAAAATTTGATTATGGTGCGCCCTCTTTTGTGTGGGTGTCTACGGGTGGAAAGGGCCCGTTAGTATTCCATGTTTGCTTCGTCGAAGAGCTTGCGGTCGTCGGCCACACTGTTGCCCACAGAGGTAAGCATGTCGCCCATGAGAGCGCCGTTCATACCGCCGTGGAGGATGCGGAGCATAGACTTTTGGCTCAGACGCATTCTGCCGCCGGCAAAGCGCAGGGTCTTGGTGGGGAGAATGAAGCGATATACGGCCACTGTGCGAGCCACTTCGTCTTCGCTGATGAGCGGAGTTGATTCCAGCGGTGTGCCCTTGATGGGGTTGAGGATGTTGATAGGAATTGAGTCAACATCGAGTTCGCGAAGCTCGAAGGCCATGTCAATGCGGTCGTCCATCGATTCGCCCATGCCTATGATGCCGCCTGAGCAGATGGCCATGCCGGCTTCTTTGGCAGCGCGGATGGTGCGTTTCTTGTCTTCGGAAGTGTGGGATGTGCATAGTTTGGGGAAGAATTTCTCGGAGGCCTCAAGGTTGCAGTGGTAGCGTTTCACACCGGCAGCCTTCAGCTCCAGCAGTTGGTCTTTGTCGAGCAGGCCCATAGATGTGCACAGGTATAGGCCGGTCTCTTTTTGGAGACGTTTGTAGATGTTGCAGAAGTGGGGGAGGTCTTTGTTGCTCACCTTGCGGCCGCTGGTCACCAGTGAGAAGCGTTTCACGCCGGCTTCCTCATTGAGCTTTGCGGCTTTCATCACCTCTTCTTCGTCTATGAAGTTGTAGGTGGCGCAGCCGGTGTGGTGTTTGGTGGCTTGGGCGCACCATTTGCAGTCTTCGCCACACATGCCGCTGCGGGCGTTTACTATAGAGCAGGAGTCTACTACGCGGCCCACGAGCTTGGTCATGATTTTGTCGGCGCAGTCGCAGAGTTGGTCGAGGTCGGGATATTCTGCCAGTTCGGAGGCCTCTTGACGAGATACCGGTGTGCCGCCGTTGATGAGGCGGTCGGTTATTTCACAAAGTTGTTGGTATGTCATTGGTTATGGTTGTATAGATTGTTCAGTTGGGGTGCGCCCGCAAGGTTGCTGAGCTTTGGGCGGCGGCAGGTGTTGCCCGGCCGGTGTTTTTTCCAATGCAAAATTAGTAAATATTTTAAACCGATACTAATTATGGCCCGACTATTTAGCTCTACATTGGCGGCCGATTTGCCGGTTTAGGCTCGGCTTGGGGCGCTTATTGGTTTTAGTGTGGCTCTTAAGCGGGTGGCGGGCCGACTAATTTGCACGGCGAAGATTCTGACAGATAGCCGGTTGGGTTTGGAGGGTGAAAATTTATTTGTGGGATTCGGGAAAATGTTGTAATTTTGCAGCCGGGTAAGTCCTACACGACCAGCTCCCCCTTAATCCCCCCAGGTCTTGACCGAAGCAAGGGTCGGGGGTTGAGCGGTGCGATGTGGTAAGCTTACCCAACTTGCCTCTTTAGCTCAGTTGGCCAGAGCACGTGATTTGTAATCTCGGGGTCGT
>CAYVAK010000047.1:1601-14053 GCA_964448425.1 uncultured Sangeribacter sp. | reverse complement strand
GAAGAAGGCGAGCTAATGAAGAAGAGATGATGCCTTTACCAAGCGACGAAACAACTCCTCCGGTCACGAATATGTATTTAGTGTCCACTGTTATATGTTTTTAGCTTATTGTTCTCTTACATGGGTTGAGTCCTGAAGCGTTTTTGATGCTTCGGCTCTCATCTGACTCTTGGTGATATAGCCGGTAGGCAGGCCCTGCTTCGAGTGTCGGCGCGCAGGCACCTACCTATCTAATTTGCAAAATTAGCGAAAAAAATTGATATAGAAGATTTTTGGGGCTCTACGGGCTTTAAAAATCTATAAAAGCCTGCGCGGAAGCCTTGAATTGAGGGCATCCGCGCAGTCTTTTGGGATAATAGTTTTGTCGAATTTTCTCGTGCCGGGGCTCCCGCGGGGGGCTAACGGCGGAAAATGTTGAGGGTGTTAGTCGTTGTAGTCGCTAAGAAGTGATCTTAGCTGGCGTCGGGTGGTGAAGATGCGGCTTTTCACTGTGCCCAGGGGGAGGTGAAGGTGGTTGGCTATCTCTTCGTATTTGTAGCCCGACATGTGCATAGAGAATGGTTTGCTGAAGTTTTCCGGCAGCTCGTTGAGGAACCCGGAAATTTCGGAGAGGGTAAGAGCTCCGTCGGGAGTGTCGTTGGTAGCTTCCACGGTGCTGTTGAGGTGGTAGAGGTTTGCTGTTGTGTCGACCATGGTGTTCTGGCGCACATTGCGACGGTAATTGTTGATAAATATGTTGCGCATGATTGTGAATATCCAGCCTTTGAAATTCACATTGTCGGCATATTTATCTTCATTGTCGAGAGCTTTGAGTGTAGCCTCTTGCACAAGATCACTAGCTGCGCTATGGTCAGATGTGAGCTTGTAGGCAAAATTCATCATATTGCCTTGCTCTCCAATCAAGCGATTTTTGAAAGTGCTCGTGTTCGACATTTGGATGTAATTTATATTTGGTTAATACAGGCGTGGTTAAGAATGAAGCCGCTACATTTTGCGCTTCTTGAGGGGGTATGCGATAACAGCTAAGAAGTCAAATTTGCGGCGACGGGCCGAGTGTGCCTTGCCGCAGAATGTGGACAGTTTCGTTCACCACATAGTTAATAAATGCTCAAGTTCGGGAGTAGAGTTTGAGCCCCATTCGGCTCATTTCCTTCTCGAATTTTTCACCACAAAGGTAGTATATTTTTTCGCAATGGCAAATAAAAATGAGAAAATAAATTTAACCCAACAGTGTTAAATTTTATTAACCCTGCGTCTATAAACGGTTTTTGCCACCTGTGAAAAGCAAATTCGGGGCATGGCTACCGCCTTGGTGTCAGCAAATTTTACGGCCGGTGGGGTGGATTATTTGTGCTTTGTGGAGAGCATTCCGCAGGCGGCTTGCACATCTTCGCCTCGAGAGGCGCGTATGGTGCATATTATGCCTTTGGAATTTAGATAGTTTCGGAATATTATCATCTTTTCTTCAGATGATGGCACCAGCTCCACACCGTCGATTGCGTGGAATCGGATGAGGTTCACGCGGCATTTCTGGCCGTTGATGAGCGATGCAAGTTGGTTGGCGTGTGCAAGGTCGTCGTTGACATTGCGCCACATGATATATTCCAGTGAGAGACGGCGTTGGTGAGAGAAGTCGTAGCCGCTCAGGAGTTTCATAACCGCGTTTATAGGGTAGGCTTTCTGGGCCGGCATCATCGACTCGCGTTGCTTGGCATCGGCGGAGTGCACACTTATGGCTATATGCACTTGAGTGCGGTCGAGCAGTTCTTTGAGCTCGGTCATTTTGCCCACGGTTGAGACGGTGATTCTCTTGGGGCTCCATGCAAAGCCCCATGGAGCGGTGAGGATGTCGAGCACCTTGAGCAGGGAGTCGAGATTGTCGAGGGGCTCACCCATGCCCATAAACACCACATTGGTGAGGTCGCCGGCATCGCCTGCTACTTTGGTGGAGAGGCTCAGAATCTGGTTGATGATTTGAGCCGGGGTGAGGTGGGCTTTGAAGCCTTGCTTACCGGTGGCGCAGAAATAGCAATTCATGCGGCAGCCGGCTTGTGAGGACACACACAGTGTGGCGCGCTCTTTGTCGGGGATGTAGACCGATTCTATCTTCTTGCCGCCTCCGTAGTCGAAGAGGTATTTCACTGTGCCGTCGGAGCTTTTAACCTTGGTGACGGGCTCTTCGCGTCCTATGCAGTATCTGCTTTTGAGCCACTCCTTATTCTTCTTTGAGATATTAACCATATCGTCGAAGTTGCTTACGCGTTTGGCGTAGATCCATTCGGCGAGCTGTTTTCCTACAAAAAGGGGCATACCGCCCTCTTTGGCTACTTTTTGTAGCTCATTGAGAGTCATGCCGATAAGTGGTTGAAGAGAATTGTTCATAGTTACGTCAATAAATAAGAAGGGGCTTCTGGGCTCCAAGTTTGATTTTAGGACGCAAATTTAGCAATTATTCTTTTTAGTTGCAATACAGGCACAGCGAGGTGCACGTCAAAATACCCACTTATTTCAAAAACACAAAGTGGAATTGTTCAAAAACACAAAGTAAAACGCTTCAAAAACACAAAATGAAATTGTTCAAAAACACAAAATAGTTTTGTGTATTCAAATTAAGTTGCTAATTTTGCGGGTAGTTATGAAAGAGATTAAGTATCTGAATAGAATTGCCGATAAGACTCTCGATTTGAGACTTCAGGCCTTCGGTGCGGTGCAGATTGCCGGCCCGAAGTGGTGTGGTAAGACCACAACAGCTCAGCGTAGGGCGGAAAGCTTCATTAAAATGCAAGATCCGGACCGCCGTGAGGGCTATTTGGCGGCCGCACGAACTAAGCCGTCGCTGCTGCTAAAAGGAGCTACACCTCGCCTTATAGACGAATGGCAGGTGGCACCTGTAATATGGGATGCCGTTCGCCATGCAGTGGATGAGCGTAGAGAGAAAGGCCAATTTATTCTTACAGGCTCAACCGTGATAGACGATGATGAGATAATGCACAGCGGTACAGGTCGCATTTCCAAGATGAAGATGTATCCGATGAGTCTGTTTGAGTCGCTTGAGTCCAACGGCTCTATCTCGTTGCGCCGTATGTTTGACGATCCGGCCTGCGATATTGATGGCGAAACCTCACAACTCACTGTGGAGCAACTCATATTTGCGGCTTGTCGAGGTGGTTGGCCGGCTTCACTTGATGAGATGAGCGTAGATGCCAAATTGCTCATAGCAAAAGATTATGTAGATGAAATTTGCAACAGCGACATCTCAAGAGTTGATAAGACCAGGCGTAACCCCACTTTGGCGAGGCTGATTCTTCGCACCTATGCTCGAAATGTATGCACCTTGGCAAAAAAGAGCTCAATGCTGGCCGATGTGTCGGAGGAAATGGAAGGGACATCTATGCCTACATTTGATGATTATCTCGGTGCATTGGAGCGACTTTTTGTTGTTGAGGATATAGAGGCATGGTCGCCGGCCATTCGTTCCAAGACAGTTATCCGCACCGGAAAGAAACGCTGCTTTGTAGATCCTTCAATAGCCGTGGCAGCGTTGGGCGCATCACCTGAGAGCCTGGAATTGGACCTGAACACATTCGGATTTATATTTGAATCTCTCTGTTTTCGCGACTTGAGAGTGTATTCACAGGCCTTGGGCGGACGGTTATCCTATTATCATGACCGACTCGGCCTTGAGGCAGATGCTGTGCTTCATCTCGACGACGGACGTTATGCGCTGATAGAATGTAAACTAGGCAGCAGAGAAATTGAAGATGGCGCAAGGCATCTGCTTGAAATCAAGCGACTTATAGCCGCTAAGAATGAGGCCGAGAAGCAAATTCGCCTTCGTGAGCCTGATTTGTTGGTAGTGCTTACGGGGGGTGAGATGGCTTATACTCGTGAGGATGGGGTGAAAATTATCCCTATCGGCTGCCTTAGGGATTGAAGCGCGCTGCCTGTTCTGCTTATTTGGAAACGCTGTAGATTCGTGGCGAAATGAAAAAAGAGCTCTGGATTCATCGCTTGAGCGCAAAACAAGTGCAAAACGGTGTGTAGATTCATCACTTGAGTGCAAAACGGTGGCGCTATGGTGGCATATGTTGAAAATTTTTGCTAATTTTGGGGGCGGATTCGGCATCTATGTGCCGTGCCGTTTGATGTGTACACACGAGTATTCGTGTCTTTTGGCTGATTTTCAGTTGATTAGCTTTCTCTTGGAAAGCTATTGAGCTGAAAACTATAAGTGTGCATATCAGCGAATTATAAATAACTTAGAGTTATGGATAATAAAGAGAAAATAAGGGTAGGTATCACTCATGGCGATTTCAATGGCATTGGCTACGAGGTGATTATCAAATCGCTCGCTAATGAGGGCATGCTTGATTTGTGTGTCCCGGTAGTGTTTGGCTCCTCAAAGCTGATGAGCTACTATAAGAAGTCGCTTGGGGCCGACGATTTCAAATATCGTGTGGTAGACACCCCTTCGGAAGTTGCAGCTTCGCAGATTAACCTTGTGAATATCTCCACCGAGGAGTATAAGATAGAGCAGGGCCAAGCCACGGCAGAGTCGGGCCAAGCGGCAGCCAAGGCGCTGGATATGGCCACCGAATGGCTCAAAAACGGCGACATAGATGTGTTGGTTACAGCCCCTATCAACAAGGCCGCGATGAAGTTGGCCGGCTTCAACTACCCAGGTCACACCGAGTATCTCGAAGCCAAATTAGGTGGTGGCCGGCGAGCTATGATGATGTTCACGAGCGACACCCTGCGCCTTGCCCTTGTCACAATCCATATCCCTATATCCGAAGTGGCTCAATCGATAACCGCCGAGGGCCTTGGCGAGAAATTGCGCCAGCTCAATGCCACAATGCGGCAAGACTTCGGAGTGGAGCGCCCGCGCATAGCGGTGTTGGCGCTCAATCCCCACGCCGGCGATCAGGGCGTGATAGGCACCGAAGACGACGAGATAGTGAAGCCCGCCATCGAAGAGGCGTTTAATAACCGCATCATGGCCTTTGGTCCATATGCCGCCGACGGATTCTTCGGCAGTTGCGCCTGGAAGAAGTTTGATGCCGTCCTGGCCATGTACCACGACCAAGGACTGGCTCCCTTCAAGACCATTTCGGCCACCAACGGTGTGAACTTCACAGCTTCCCTGCCATATGTGCGCACCTCGCCCGACCATGGCACCGGCTACGACATTGTGGGCAAGAACATGGCCGACGCCGAGTCGATGCGCCACGCCATCTATGAGGCTATCGACATATTCCGCCGCCGCCGTGAGTATGCCGCAATCACAGCCCATCCACTAAAAAAGCAAATCATGGATCGCGGCAACGACAAAGTGAAGCTCGACCTCACCAAAGACGATATGCCGGCCGATGAGCCTCTCTTGCTTTAACTACAAACACAGATAAATACACAGATGCATTACGGAATAATAGCTGCCGGCGAAGGTTCGCGACTCGCTCAAGAGGGGGTGGAAAAGCCCAAACCCCTTGTGCAGATTTGCGGCACTCCGATGATTGAGCGGCTTATACGTATATTTATAGCCTGCAAGGCGGAGAGCATTTCAGTGATAGTCAACGAGCACATGAAAGAGGTGATAAGCTTCTTGAAAGGCTTGCAAGCCACCCTGCCCGTTGAGTTGCGAGTGGTGGTGAAGTCTACCCCCAGCTCCATGCACAGCTTCTACGAGCTGAGCCAAGTGATGCCCCGCGACGGCAAATTCATCCTCACCACCGTCGATACAATCTTCCGCCCCGCCGACTTCGCCCGCTATGTGGAGCAGTTTGACGCTGCCGGCCCTGAGGTGGATGCCATGATGGCTGTCACCTCATATATCGACGACGAGAAACCTCTCTATGTGCAGCTCGCGGCCGGCACCACCCGCATAAAAGCATTCCTTGACACCCGTGCCGGAGATGTGAAATTCGTCTCGGGCGGAATATATGGCTTGCGTCCCTCCTCCTTCAAGGTGCTTGAAGAATGCATCGGAGCCTCGGTGAGCCGCATGCGCAATTACCAGCGCGGCCTGCTGCAAGCCGGCCTGCATGTGCAAGCCTTCGACATGGGCAAAATCCTCGATATTGACCATGCCTCCGACATAGCGAAAGCTGAAGCTTACCTAAAGGCAAATAACAACTAAACAGAGCATTAACCTTTTACAAACCCAATGTCAGAAATCAAAATAGCCGGAGTGATGCGTGCCGGAGCTTATTCTCCCAATCATATCGGCAACGATTCGGCAATATTTAATCTCACAGCGGAGCAGCTGCGCAAGCGAGGCTGCATTGTGAATATATACAGCGAAGAGCAGTTTCGCCGCGGCACACTTGGCGAAAACATTATCGTGAACATGTGTCGCGAGGCTGCCTCCATAGGCCTGTTGCAGCAACTCGAAGACGACGGCAAGCTGGTGATAAATTCCGGATACGGCATAGAAAACTGTACCCGCGAGCGCATGACCCGACTGCTGCTCGGCAACGGCATCCCCTATCCGCAGAGCATTATAGTCAACACCAATGAGGCCATCCGTCCCGCTCTCAAAAAAGCCGGCATCAGCAACTGCTGGATAAAGCGCGGCGACTTCCACGCCATGCACAAGGAGGATGTGAGCTTCTGCCGCCATCCCGAAGAAGCCCAGGAGGTGCTCCAAGAGTATTTCTATCGTGGCATTAAGCGTGCAGTGATTAACCGCCATCTGGAGGGCGACCTGGTGAAATTCTACGGCATAGCCGGCTCTAACTATTTCTACTGGTTTCGCCCCTATGAGTCGGGCCACAGTAAATATGGCTATGAGGCTATCAACGGCCCGGCCCACAATATGAAATTCGACGCCGAAGAGCTCAAGCGCATATGCGCCAAGGCCGCCGAAATTATGGATGTGAAAATCTACGGCGGCGACTGCATCATAGGCTACGACGGCTCCCTGAGCATCATCGACTTCAACGATTGGCCCTCATTCGCTCCCTGCCGAGCCGAGGCCGCTCCTTATATAGCTAAAGAAATTCTCGCCGAAATCAGGCGCTATAACCGAGAAAAGAACTAACCGAATGATAGATCGCAGACCTCCTAAAAACACAGGTTTCCCCTGGTTCCCAAAGATGATAGCCACCTCGTTCGGCATGGGCTTCCTGCCGGTGTGTCCCGGCACCTGGGGCGCGCTGCTCTCGGTGGTGCTATTCATACCCCTATACCTTTTCACCTCCCCTTTGGTGACATTCTGGGCCACCCTGGCAGCCACTCTCTTTTTCTTGATAGCCGGCACTTGGGCCAGCTCCGTGTCGGAAAAATATTGGGGCAAAGACCCCGTGGTGGCTTGTGTAGACGAGACAGTGGGCCAATTTATATCCATGCTCCCCATCTCAGCTCTCTGCCCCTGGTGGGAGATAATCCTCTCACTGGCACTGTTCCGCTTCTTCGACATCTTCAAGCCTCTTGGCATCCGAAGCTTGGAACGCCTGCCCAAGGGCTACGGAATGATGGCCGACGATGTGCTCTCCGGCGTCTATGCCGCAGTTTTAATACTAATACTTAACTACTTCATGCTCTAGCCCATGGGTCAGAAAACTAAAACCACCTACAACAAACTGATGAAAAGTGACAAGTTAGTGTTCACCTTTCTTCGCAGCATAGTCTCGTCGCAAGTGGCTTCATGGCTCGACCTCGCATTGGGATTTGTTCTCTTTGCTTGGGCCGGATTTTCACCCCTCTTTGCCGCCGGCACCGGCGCCATTGCGGGTGGTATTCTCAATTGCATAATCAACTATCGCTTCACCTTCCACGCCTCCGAGTGTCCCTGGAGGGCCGTGATTGTAAAGTATGCATTAGTGTGGATAGGCTCCGTGTTGTTCAATTCCTTCGGCACCGACATCCTCTACCGCATATTATCGGATTGGCATATCCTTGATGCCTTCAATCTCTCCGAAGACGCCATCTATGCCGCTGCTCGTCTGGTAATATCGTTTCTGGTTTCGTGTGTGTGGAATTTCACACTTCAGCGCTCGTTTGTGTATCGCAAACGCTCGTTCGACACCTTTGCCATAGCCTTTACCCGCTTCTTCTTCCCCGATAAGAAAATTAAACTCAAAAAATAACGATAAGACTTTAGATAAATGTCAGACAATATTCGACAAATTAAAGACAAAGCAAAAGAGGGCAGAAATATGCTCCAGCAAGGCATCTACAAAGTGATTAACCCCTTTGTGCGCTTGCTAATCAAAATGCATATCACCCCCAACATGGTCACAACTATAGGCCTTCTGGGCAATATAGCTGCCGCCGCTCTCATATTCTATGCCGGCAATCTGGCCCAAGAGGGCACCAAAGACTATTTCCTGCTCACTCTGGCAGGCATACTCATCATTGCCTTCTCTCTCTTTGATATGCTCGACGGTCAAGTGGCTCGCCTGGGTGGCATGGTTTCGCGCTTCGGAGCCATGTACGACTCTGTGCTCGATCGCTATTGCGAACTCCTGATGTTTGGCTCCATAGCCTACTATCTGCTGCTCTCAGGCAGCACCCTTGGTGCTATTCTGGGCTTCTGCTCCCTGATAGGCAGTGTGATGGTGAGCTACGTGAGAGCTCGCGCCGAAGGCCTCGACATAGAGTGCAAAATCGGCTTCATGCAGCGCCCCGAGAGGGTAGTGGTGTGCTGTGTGGCCCTGCTCGCCACCGGCATCACCGGTCAGTGTGCCAAAGAGTTTAACGCCGACATTATCCTTATTGTGGCCATGGCTGTTATAGCAGTGTTTGCCAACCTCACAGCCTTCGCCCGCATAGAGCATTGCCGCCGTGCCATGCTCAAAAACAATAAGCTTTAGGCTCGCCTCCCCTCAGCCGCCTCCCTCAGTCTCTTTCCCTGCCCTGAATATCACCGATTAACGGACAGTAACACCTCTTAAATGAACAATACTTTACCCTTTAAAGGCAAGTCGGCTTGGACTCTGCCTTCCATAAAAGAATCCCTGGTGTGCCTGGCTGCGATAGCAATTTGGCTCACCGTCACAGCCCTCTGCGTGGGCCTGCGCATCGACCACTTCCTGCTCGCAGCCCTTGTGCTGGCTCTCTTCTACATCACCCCCGGCACCCGTCGCACAGTGATAGCCTTAATGCCCTTTGTGGTGTTCGGCATCTCTTACGACTGGATGAACATCGTGCCCAACTATGAAGTGAACCCGGTGGACACTCTCGGCCTTTACTCAGCCGAGAAGTCGCTATTCGGCATAAACTGTGCCGACGGTGTGCTGCGCACTCCAAATGAATTTTTCGCTCTCCACACCAATAGCATAGCCGACTTCTTTGCCGGCGTGTTCTACCTATGTTGGGTGCCGGTGCCCATCTTCTTCGGCCTTTGGTTATTCTTCAAAGGCGAGAAGCAGGCTTACCTGCACTTCGCATTAGTGTTTCTGCTGGTCAACCTTATAGGCTTCGGCCTCTATTATGTGCATCCGGCAGCGCCACCATGGTATGTGGCCAACCACGGCTTTGATGTGGTGGTGGGCACCCGTGGCGAAGTGGCCGGACTCGGCGCCTTCGACTCTATGACCGGCTGGAATGTGTTCCACGGCCTGTATGCGCGCAATGCCAATGTGTTTGCCGCCTTCCCCTCGCTCCACTCAGCCTACACCCTTGTGGCCCTGATTTATGCCATACGCTCGCACCGCCACCCGGCTTGGATAGCAGCCCTTGCCGTCATTACCCTCGGCATATGGTCTACAGCCGTCTACACCTCCCACCATTATATTATAGACGTGGCCGGCGGCATAGCTTGCGCTCTGGCCGGCTTCGCACTCTTTGAATTTGTGCTTATGCGCATCGGCTCGTTCCGCAGGTTCCTGAGCTGTTATGCCACCTACATCACCTCCCCCTCAAAATAACTATTAAGAACACCCCCTTATGCAAACTTCAAATACCGACTACGAAATACGCCCCGATGTGCTCAACTACGACGACATCGTGGAGATGGTGCCCCGCCTCGCCGGCCATCAGAAATTAGTGAACTGGCTGCTGCATTTCCTGGCAGTAGACAAGGTCAATGCCGTGCATCGCCAATGCTGCGACACCCCCGGGCCCGACTTCGTGCGTCGTCTGCTGTTTGAATGTTTCCACAACACCCTGAGAATCGACAATGAGGAGGTGCTCAAAAATCTGCCCCAAGGCCCGTTTATCACTGTGAGCAATCACCCCCTGGGAGCCCTTGACGGCATCACTCTCATCTACCTCATCAGCCAATATCGCCCCCAATTCAAGGTGATGGTCAATATGATTCTCAACCGCATCTCTGCCATGCGCCCCAACTTTATAGCTGTAGATGCCATGCAAACCAACGACCCTGAGAAACGCAAAGTCTCGGTCAACGGCATCCGCATGGCCCTCAAGCAGCTCAAAGAGGGCGAGCCTATCGGCTTCTTTCCCGCCGGAGCCATGAGCAAAACCACCTGGAGCGGCAAACTCGAAGACCGCCCCTGGCAGCAGTCTGTATTGCAAATCATTCATCGTGCAAAGGTGCCGGTGATTCCTATATATTTTCACGACCGCAACAGCCTATTTTGCGACATCCTCGGCCATGTGTTCTGGCAAGGCAGGTCGCTGCGACTCCCTATTGAGGTGTTCCGCAAAGTGGGCAAGGAGCTTCATGTGAGTGTGGGCGATGTGATTTCACCCGCGACTCAACAGCTCCACGGCGCCACCCCGGATGAACTTGGAAAATTCTTAAGAGAGAAAACCTATGAGCTTAGAGAAAAATACAAAAAATGAGTCGGGTGAGCATGCCGCTTCTCTCGCTTCTATTAAGGAGAGCTACCGCGCTTCGCTCAAATCGTCCGACACTGAAGAGACGTTCGACCTGATTTTCTACCGTCCCATCGGCTTCGCTTGGGCTGTGCTCTGTCGCAAGCTCGGCATCACTCCCAACGCCATCACCATTGCTTCAATCTTCTTGGGCATAGCTGCCGGTGTGATGTTTTATTTCAACCCTTTGTGGCTTAATATTATAGGTATGCTGCTGCTGGTGTGGGCCAACTCCTTCGACAGCGCCGACGGCCAGTTGGCACGCATGACCGGACAATATTCGCGCATAGGCCGAATCCTCGACGGTGCCAGTGGCGACCTTTGGTTCATCTCCATCTATGTGGCCATATGCCTGCGCGAGGTGGTCACCTCCCACTTCTTCATAGACCACAACTACGCCATCTGGGTGCTCGCTGTGGTGGCCGGCCTTTGCCATTCGCTCCAAGCCGCTCAGGCTGACTACTATCGCCAGTTCCACCTCTTCTTCGTGAAAGGCAAAGAGGGTAGTGAGCTCGACTCTTCAGCCCCCCTCAACGAGAAATACGCCACCCTGAGTTGGCGCTCCAACTTTTTCGAGAAACTGATGTTGTTATTCTACAAAGGCTACACTTCTGCCCAGGAGTCGCGCACTCCCGCCATGCAGCAGCTCAGAGCCGCTCTTCGCCGCCGCTTCGGCAACGGCGAAATATCACAAGCCTTCCGATCCGACTTCCGCAGCCGCAGCCTGCCGCTCATGAAGTACACCAACATCCTCTCATTCAACACCCGCTGCTTCGCTCTCTTCGCAGCCCTGTTTGCCCGGATGCCGTGGCTCTATTTCGCCTTTGAAATCACCGTGCTCAACGCCATACTTATATATATGGTGGTGCGTCACGAAAAAATCTGCAAACAATTCACTCACGACCTCAACAATGGCAAATATTAATATCGAGAAAGTTAAAGGCATTATCTTCGACTATGGAGGCACCATCGACACTGCGCACGCCAACCATTGGAGCGAAGTGATATTCGATGCTTACACCGACGCCGGGGTGCTCATAGCCAAAGAGCAGTTTCGCGACGCATATGTCTATGCCGAACGCGAACTCGCACGCACTCTCCACATCCTCCCTCACCACAACTTTGCCGATCTGCTCGACATCAAAATAAAGATAGAGATGCAGTGGCTCGCCGGGCAGTCCATAGTCCCTGCCGATTTCGTCGACACCAAGGCTCCCCGTATCGCCCGCCTCTGCTATGAGGCTGCGCGCAATGCCATCGAGCATGCCCGCCCGGTGCTCCAAACCCTCAGCCAACACTATCCCCTGGTGCTGGTGAGCAATTTCTATGGCAACATCCACGCCGTGCTCACCGACTTCGATTTGCTCCACTTCTTCACCAAGATAGTGGAAAGCGCTGTGGAGGGAGTGCGTAAGCCCGACCCCGAGCTCTTCAACCGCGGAGTCAAAGCCCTTGGTCTGAAGGCCGATGAGGTGCTGGTGATAGGCGACAGCTACAAAAAAGACATCGTGCCGGCCGAGACCCTTGGCTGTCAAGTGCTCTGGATAAAAGGCAAAGCATGGAGTGCGGAAGAAGATGCGCGCTTCCACCCCAACATCATCACCGACCTGAGCGAAATCCTCGCCCTCCTCCTTCTCCCCCAATAACCCCAATAGCCCAATAATCCCCCC
>CAYVAK010000047.1:0-1501 GCA_964448425.1 uncultured Sangeribacter sp. | reverse complement strand
AATCCTCGCCCTCCTCCTTCTCCCCCAATAACCCCAATAGCCCAATAATCCCCCCAATACTCTCCAATACTCTCCAATACTCTCCAATACTCTCCAATAACCCCATCTTCAAGCGCTATTTGTACTCCCATTGAAGGCGCGAGGAGGTAGGCGTAGAGGCGTCTGCGGCGAGGCGACGGGGCGCGAAATCGGCTAAAGGGGCGCGAAATCGGGTAAGGAAGCGTGAATTGGGGTTATAGCTCAATTAACACCTATTAACGCGCAAACGCGTGGTTGAGCTGAAATTTAAGACAAGTTAACTACTTGGGAAAATATTAACAACTTTTCACACCCACGGCAGCAACTTTTTTTAAATAATCCTTTCCTATATAAAAAAAAGGCTCTAATTTTACGCCGTATTTCTCCAAGAGAGGGGAGATGCCGGCGTGCGCGCACCTCAGGGACGCGGGCATGAGCCGAAATTAAACCGAATAATAATAAATCAACCAATATCTATTATGGCAGAAAGTACAGTACGTAAGCCTAACGGTAAATTAGGTGTACTCGTAGTAGGTCTCGGAGCCGTGACCACTACATTTATGACCGGTGTCCTTATGACACGCAAAGGCCTTGGTAAACCCGTAGGTTCAATGACACAATACGACAAGATTCGTGTCGGCCGCGGTGCAGAGAAGAAATATCTTCACTACAAAGACATAGTTCCACTCGCTGATCTTAACGACATCGTGTTTGGAGCATGGGACGTATATCCCGCTAACGCATATGAGTCAGCTATCAACGCTGAGGTGCTCAAAGAGAAAGATATCGAGCCTGTAAAAGATGAGCTTCTTGCCATCAAACCTATGAAGGCTGCTTTCGACCGCAACTATGCAAAACGTCTTGATGGCAACAACACTAAAGGTGACATCACACGTTGGGAAATGGTTGAGCAACTCCGTGCTGACATCCAAAACTTCAAGAAAACCACCGGTGTAGAGCGCATCGTAGTTCTTTGGGCTGCTTCAACAGAGGTTTACGTGCCCGTAAACGAAGAATTCCACGGCTCACTCGCAGCTCTCGAGGCTGCCATGAAGGCCGACGACCGTGAGCACGTAGCTCCTTCAATGTGCTACGCTTACGCAGCTCTTAAGGAGGGTGCTCCCTTCATCATGGGTGCTCCTAACACCACAGTTGATATCCCCGCTATGTGGGAGCTCGCTGAGCAAACAAAAATGCCTATCGCAGGTAAGGACTTCAAGACAGGTCAAACACTTGTTAAATCAGGTTTTGCTCCTATCATCGGCACTCGTTGCCTCGGCCTTGCAGGATGGTTCTCAACAAACATCCTTGGTAACCGCGACGGTTTGGTACTCGACGAGCCCGCTAACTTCCGCACAAAAGAGGTCAGCAAGCTTTCTACTCTCGAGTCAATCCTCGTTCCCGAGAATCAACCCGACCTTTACAACGACTACTACCACAAAGTACGTATCAACTACTATCCCCCGCGCAACGACAACAAGGA
>CAYVAK010000046.1:0-14593 GCA_964448425.1 uncultured Sangeribacter sp. | reverse complement strand
GTTGCCCCAGCGTTTTAGCTTGCGGGCTTTGCGATATTCAAATGCTCTTCCCATTGTTTGGTTGTATGAGTAGTTGTTTTGTTGTTGTGAAATCTATATAGGGGTTGGGGAGTGGCTCTATTTAGCGCAGAGATGCTCCCAGTTGCTTTTGCAGGTTTGTGATAATCTTCTGCATCACTGCGTCGATTTGCTTGTCCAGAAGGGTCTTTTCTGTGTCTTGCAGGGTGATGCCTATGGCGTAGCTCTTCTTGCCTTCGGGCAGGTTCTTGCCTTCGTAGACATCGAAGAGGGTCACTGAGCGGAGCAATCGGCGTTCGGAGCTGCGCACCACCTTCTCTACATCGCGGAAGCTTGTCTGCTTGTCGAGCAGGAGGGCCAGGTCGCGGTGTACTGGTTGTGTCTTGGGTATGTCGCTGTAGCCGGTCTTTACTTTGAGCGCCAGGGCCACAAGCTCTTTCCAGCGGAGCTCGGCGTAGGCCACGCTTGCTTTGATGTCGAATTTCTTAAGCTCTGAGGAGCGGAGCAGGCCCAGGAAGCCGAGGGCCTTGCCGGCCTTGGTGGCTATGTCGAGGCGTGCGCCGTAGATGGCGTCGGAGCTTTGAGTCATCTCCAGGCTCTCGAGCGCTATGCCGAGGCGGCGGAATATGTTGAGCACCACTGCTTTGAGGTCGAAGATGGTGGATTCTTGGGCTTTAGCATTCCAGGATGCGCTTTGGCCCAGGCCGGTGAGCCAGATGCCCAGGTGAGGCTCTTCGCTGTAGGGGACCAGGGGCGCTTCTGCGGTCGACTCTTTCTCAGGGTTGCAGAAATATACGTTGCCAAACTCGTAGAGCGCCAGGTCGGGGCTCTTGCGGTTTATGTTGTGGGCGGCTGATTCCAGGCCTCCGTAGAGGAGTGTCTGGCGGAGCAGTGCCAGGTCGTTGCTCAGGGGGTTGAGGAGCTTCACAGAGCAGTTGATGGGGTAGAGGGGGTTCTCCTCATAGTAGCTCACTGCGGTGAGAGAGTTGTTCATCATTTCGCGGAAGCCTTCGGCTGTGAGCTGCTCGCTGATGAGGTTTTGCAGGCGATAATTCTCGTCGGTGGCTGTGCGAATTGAGAGGTTGGCGTGCATCATGGGTGAGATTTCCACGTTGTTGTAGCCGTAGACGCGCAGAATCTCTTCCACCACGTCGCAGGGGCGTTGCACGTCCACTCTGTAGTTGGGCACCTCCAGGTGGAGCAGATCGTCGCCCTCTTGGCCTGTTATGGCTATTTCGAGCGATGTGAGGATAGATTTTACATCGGCTTCTGAAATCTCTTTGCCTATGAGGTTGCGGCAATATTGCAGGCTGAGGTCTACTTTGAAGGGAGCCACGGGAGCGGGGTATATGTCGGTCACCTCGCCGCATATTTGGCCTCCGGCGAGCTCTTTGATGAGCAGGGCGGCGAGCTTGGCTGCGTAGACGGTGATGTTGGGGTCGGTGCCGCGCTCGTAGCGGAACGATGCGTCGGTGCTCAGGCCGTGGCGACGGGCTGTCTTGCGCACACGTGTGGGGTTGAACCATGCGCTCTCAATGAAGACGTCGGTTGTGGACTCGGTCACACCGGAGTCAAGACCGCCAAACACACCGGCTATGCACATTGGCTTGGTGCTGTCGCAAATCATAAGGTCGGCGGCATCCAGGGTGTGTTCCACACCGTCGAGGGTGGTGAATTTGGTGCCTTGCGGAGCGGTGCGGACCACTATCTTTTCGTCGGCCACTTTGCTCAGATCGAAGCAGTGGAGCGGCTGGCCCATGCCTAGGAGCACGAAGTTGGTGATGTCTACAATGTTGTTGATGGGGCGTTGGCCGGCAGCCAGGAGCAGGTTTTTGAGCCATTCGGGCGACTCTTTGACCTGCACGCCGCGAAGGGTGACGCCGCTGTAGCGGTAGCAACCGTCGGTGTCGACCACCTCTACCGAGGCAGCACCTTCAGCCTTATCGGCAGCGAATTGGGCCACCGAGGGTGTGGCTATTTCGCATTGCAGGTCGCCATGGCGGCGGAGGTAGGCTTTCAGGTCGCGGGCCACACCGTAGTGGCTTGCGCCGTCTACACGGTTGGGTGTGAGCTCCACTTCGAGGCGATAGTCGCTCTCCACTTTGAAGTATTCGGCGGCCGGTGAGCCCGGGGCAGCTGCTCCGTCAGGGAGCACCATGATGCCGTCGTGCGACTCGCCGAGGCCTATTTCGTCTTCGGCGCAGATCATGCCAAACGACTCTACACCGCGGATCTTGGATTTCTTAATCTGAAATGATTCGTCGCCTGAATATAGGGTGGTGCCTACTGTGGCTACCACCACTGTTTGTCCGGCTGCAACATTGGGTGCGCCACACACAATCTGCACCGGGGTGCCGGTGCCGAGGTCGCATGTGGTGATATGAAGATGGTCGGAGTTGGGGTGCTCTTCGCAGGTGAGCACTTTGCCTATCACGATGCCGCGAAGGCCTCCCTTCACTGTTTCTACTTCTTCAACAGTGTCGCACTCCAAGCCCAGTGAGGTGAGTGCGGCAGCGAGTTCTTTAGGGGAAAGGTCGAAATTTATGTAGCGTTTCAGCCACTTGTAGCTTATATCCATATCTCTGAAAGAGTGATAATTACGCAATAATGTGCCGGCAGTGATTCCGAGTCTCGGTCTGTCGGCGTTTAAATATCTGCAAAATTAAGGAAAATTCTTAGAATTTGCAATATCAATTGCTTACATTCGTGCTTTTTACCCGCGCCAGGAGCCCGGGGGGCGGCAATCCCTTCTGAAGGCTGATTATCCGATTTTAGAAAAAATTTAGCCCGAGGGGGTTAAAATTTGGAAATTTGGCCGAGAATTTATAATTTCGCAATCAACAATACCATGAGTTTGCACCGGGGCTCGATAGCCCTTGGCTGTCCTCATACTGAGAACATCAACCAAAACTAAATAACTATGTTTAAAAATCAACCTAAAGGACTTTATGTCTTGGCACTGGCTAACACCGGTGAGCGCTTCGGCTACTACACCATGTTGGCAGTGTTCCTGCTCTTCTTGCAGGCAAAGTTTGGCTTCGATTCCGCTGTCTCGGGTCAGATTTATGCCGGCTTCCTCGCGTTTGTCTATTTCATGCCGATGATTGGCGGTATTATTGCCGACAAATGGAGCTTCTCTAAGTGCGTCGTAACCGGTATCTTTGTCATGTTTGTGGGCTACCTCATCATGGCGCTTCCCACTTCTATCCGCACCACCTCCTCGCTCTGGATTCTTATCGGTGCGTTGGCCCTGATTTCTATAGGTACGGGCCTGTTTAAAGGCAATCTGCAAGTGATGGTCGGCGACCTCTATAACGACCCTCGTTATAGCTCGCAACGCGACTCGGCCTTCTCTCTTTTCTATATGGCTATCAACCTTGGTTCTCTCTTTGCCCCGATGATGGCAACTGTGATGACCAATGTATCGCTTCATGGCGGAGGCTTTGAATACAACGGCGACCTTGCCGCTCTCTGTAACAAGTTCTTGGATGGCGACACCTCTGTGGTGCCCGCTATTCAGTCGATTTGCCAGGGCCTCGGCATGCAATTCACCGACATCAAAGTGTTCTGCGAGGGCTACCTCACATCGCTTACCACCGGCTATAGCCTCGCCTTCGGTGTGGCTTGCTTCTCACTGGTGGTTTCCTACCTGATTTACTTCTTTGGTCGTTCCACTTATGCTCACATCATTGGTGGTAAGGCCGGTGCTGCTGCCGCTGCCGACACCAAATCCGGTGTCGCCGCTCCCGAGCTCACCAAGGAGCAAACCAAGAGCCGCATTGTGGCCCTGCTGCTCGTCTTTGCAGTGGTGATATTCTTCTGGATGGTGTTCCACCAGAACGGCGCCACACTCACCGAGTTTGCCAAGAGCTGCACTTCGCCCGATTCATTCGGCTTTACACGTATCGGCTTCAACGTTTGGGCTCTGCTCACTATCGTTGTCGGCGTCTACGCTCTCTTCTCATTCTTCCAAAGCAAAACCGCTAAGGGTCGCACCATTTCAGGCATTATCACCCTTCTTGCTTGCGTGGGCGTGGTTATCTTCCTCGTCACCACTCCGGAGCCTGTAAGCGGCATCCAGCCTCAGCAATATCAACAGTTCAACCCCTTCTATGTGGTAGCTCTCACACCGGTTTCACTGGCCCTGTTCGGCTGGTTGGCAAACCGCAAGAAAGAGCCTTCGGCACCTCGCAAAATCGGCTACGGCATGGTGATGGCCGCTGTGGCCTATGGTGTGATGCTCATCGGCTCATTCTCAATTGTAGGCACCAAGGGCTCGGTAAGTCCTAATTGGCTTATCAGCACCTACCTGCTCCTCACATTTGCCGAGTTGCTGCTCTCACCTATGGGCATCTCGTTTGTGAGCAAGGTGGCTCCTCCCAAGTATAAAGGTATCATGATGGGTTGCTGGTTTGGCGCTACCGCTGTGGGCAACTATCTGGTGTCAATTCCTATGCTCCTTTGGGGCAGCATTCCCGTGTGGGCACTTTGGGGCATTCTCATAGTCATCTGCTTGCTCTCAGCCGCCTTCATCTTCTCTATCATGAAGAAGCTTGAAAGTGCCACAGAAGACACTCCGGCACCTGCTGCTGTAGAAGTAACCGAACAGGAGGCTAAGGAGGCCGACAAGAGCCTTATTTAGCCGCTACGGGGCGCTCGGCAGAGCTAACCCATTAAACATATCAGAGGCTGCGCACTTGCAAAAGTGTCGCAGCCTCTTTTGATATGGTTATATACGAGGTTTGGCTTGGAGTAGGGGGCGGATTAGCGGGGAGGGCGATCGTATCCGCCGTGGCCGGGTCCACCGTGTGGCTGTTCATGGCGGTCGGGGGGTGGTGGTGGGCCGTCAGGTCCGAAGATGTCCATCCAGGGGCCGCAGCTGCTCAGCCCTATCAGCAGGAGGAGGGAGGCAATCACTAAAGTGGGTAAACTGCGTTTCATACGGCTTTTAATTTAGGGGTTATTGTTTCGTTTGTTTGTGGTTTTGACCCCTTGGATGTAGGAAGGTTTAATTTGTGGCCGCGATTGGCAGGGTGGCGTCAGGATGCAAAAAAGGCTGCGCCGGGTGGGCGCAGCCTTTGTGGGGTGTATGTTTCGGCAGGGCTTATTCCTCGTATTTTTTGAGGATGAGCGCTGCGTTGTGACCGCCGAATCCGAAAGTGTTGGAAAGTGCGGTTTTGATGTCGCGCTTTTTGGCTACGTTGAAAGTGTAGTCGATATCGTAGTCAATTTCGGGGTCTTTGTCGTCTTCTTCGTGGTTGATGGTGGGAGGAATCACACCATCGGTGATAGCTTTCACACAGAAGAGAGCTTCGAGAGCGCCGGCGGCGCCCAGGAGGTGACCGGTCATAGATTTGGTAGAGCTGAGGCTCATGTTGTAGACGTGGTCGCCAAACACTTTCTTGATGCCTTTGAGCTCACCGAGGTCGCCAACGGGTGTTGAGGTGCCGTGGAGGTTGATGTAGTCAATGTCTTCGGGCTTGAGGCCTGCGTCTTTGAGGGCATTTTCCATCACGAGTTGAGCACCGAGACCTTCGGGGTGAGTGGCAGTGATGTGGTAAGCATCAGCGCTCATGCCGCCACCAACTACTTCGGCGTAGATTTTAGCGCCGCGAGCTTTGGCGTGCTCGTATTCTTCGAGCATGAGGGCAGCAGAGCCTTCGCCGATTACGAAGCCGTCGCGGCTACCGCTGAATGGGCGAGAAGCCTTTTCGGGCTCATCGTTGCGTGTGGAGAGTGCTTTCATAGAGTTGAAACCACCCACACCTGCGGGGTAGATAGCAGCTTCGGCGCCACCTGCGAGGATTGCATCGGCCATGCCCAGACGCACGTAGTTGAAGGCGTCGATCAGGGCATTGTTGGATGAAGCGCAAGCTGACACTGTGCCGAAGTTGGGGCCGCGGAATTCGTGCTCAATAGAGATGTGACCGGCAGCTATATCGGCAATCATCTTGGGGATGAAGAAGGGGTTGTATTTTGGGCCTTTGTCAGCGTTCTGCGCGTAGTAGCCAGCTTCCTCCTCAAATGTATGGAGGCCGCCAATTCCGGCTGCGAAGATTACACCGATGCGGTTTTTGTCGGCACCTCCTTCTTCGATTTTTGAATCGGCGATTGCTTCGTTGGCAGCTACGATGGCATACATTGCGTAAAGGTCGAGCTGACGAGCTTTTTTGCGGTCAAAGATAGTGGTTGGGTCAAAACCTTTTACCTCACAGGCAAATTTTGTTTTGAAAAGAGAGGCGTCGAAGTGGGTTATGGGACCGGCACCGCTCACGCCCTTCTTGGCATTGTCCCATGTGGTGGCAACGTCGTTGCCAAGTGGCGTAATAGCTCCAAGTCCGGTAATTACGACTCTTTTTAATTCCATATCGGGAAGTTGGGATAAAAAACCGGAGCGGCCTTTCAGGGTGTGAAAGGGTCTCCGGTTTTGATATTTTTTGATTGGATTATTTGTGGTTCTCGATGTATTCTACTGCATCACCTACAGTAGCGATTTTTTCAGCGTCTTCATCGGGGATTGTGATACCAAACTCTTTCTCAAAATCCATGATGAGCTCTACTGTGTCAAGTGAGTCAGCACCAAGGTCCTTGCTGAATTCAGCTTCGAGAGTTACTTCGTTCTCATCAACGCTAAGTTTGTCGACAATAATTGCTTTTACTTTGTCTGCTATTTCTGACATAATTGTTTGGATATTAATATAGTTAATAATTTATTTTGCAAATTTCCGACTGCAAAGTAAACACTTTTTTTTCAATTAAAGAAATTTTTCCCCTATAAAGTGCTGTTTTTTGCACAAAAAAATCCGGTGTGTGCAGTTTTTGCCCTGTTTTGGCGGGGTTGAGGCTATGCCGTAGGGCAAAAAAGAGGGATTGCGCTGAGCCGCTTGAGGGCTCTTTGCGCAATCCCTTAGGGGTTGTCACGGCTGTTGGTGCCGCGAATTAGCTTGGGGTGTGTTGATTATTTGTTTACAGGCTCGTTGTTTTCGAGGATGCAGATAGCAACACGGTTCCAGCTTTCTTCGTCGAACATGTGACCGATGCCTTGACCTGTAGCGTCGATGCGGTTAGCAGCGATGCCATATTTGTTTACCAATGTGTTCTTTACAGAAGCTGCACGTTCGTTAGCGAGACGCTCGTTAACTTCGAGAGCACCGTCTTGTGAAGCGTAGCCCTTTACAGATACTGTTGCTTTGGGGTGGCTCTTGAGGTAAGCAGCGATTTGAGCAACGTTGGGAAGTTGGTCAGAGTTGATTGTTGATTTGCCGATGTTGTAGAACACGTAGCGTACTGTCTGGAGGAAGTCGTTGCTTTCTTTTACAACTTCGGGTTTTTTGTTCTTGCAAGCGTTGAGTTCAGCCTCGAGAGCTTTGTTGCGAGCCTGAGCGGCAGCGAGAGCGTCGCCACAGTTGTCGAGGTCGCCGCGGAGCTCGTTGATGCGAGCGTTGAGGGCGTCGATTTCAGCTTGGTTGTAGGGGTCTACATATTCGAATGTTTTGCCGAATGTGTAGCTTACGCCTGCTGTGAGGTTGAATGTAGCTGTGTTAGCGTTGTAAGCGGCAGATGTTTTGCTTACGTTAGCGTCGCTCATATCCCAGAGCACTGAAGGACGCAGTGAGATAGCGAGGCGGTCGGTGGGACGGAAGTTGAAGTTAAGACCAACTTTTGTTGCGAAGAAGTTGTGGTCGGCTACTTCTGTCTCGTAGAGGTGACCCCAGCCTGCACCGGCTTGAACGTCGATGTCGAATTTACGACCTACTTCTGAGCCGTAGCCGCAGAAGAGTGAGTTGAGGTTTACAAGACCGTAAACGCCTACGTATTGTGAATCGAATACGTTGTGGCTGTGTGTAAGGCCATTCCAGCTTGAGGTGTTAACGCCCCAGAGGCCTTCGATACCGGCACCGTAGATGGGGGTGATCATTTTTTGAAGACGGAGACCAACAAGACCTCTCATTTCACCGAAGAATGCACCGTTGTTGATGGGGGTTGTAACACCGCCTTCAAGGCCGAGTGACATGTTGTCGAAGAAACCGGGTTGTTTCAAAGCTTGAGCGTTCATTGACGCTGCTCCGCCCACGAGAAGTGCAGCGGCGAGTAGAATTTTCTTCATAATCCTGTGATACTTTGGTTGTTATTTAATTAAAGTTTATAATCAAGCGAGAATTCTCACATTTCTTGAAGCGTTGAGCTTCAATGTATGCAGCGAACTGTCGCAATTAATTTTGCTTGTGTTAGACTCAAAAATTTGTTAAGGGTTTAATCCGAAAGGGGGTAAAATCCACAATAATTTTTTAAATCATTCGCAAGAACGCTAATTCTTCGGCAATTTCGCGGCCGGTGAGTGAGCGCCGGCGAGCTATGATGCCTGCGAATTCGTCGATTAGAGGAAAGAGACGCCGATTGGCAAAGATACGCTGAGAGTAGTTGAGCACACGTGAGAAGATGTTGTCTATTTCATCTTGCTCGAGCTCGCATGTCTCGCGGCCTTCTTGGGCGAGTATCTCGCGAAGGGGGCTCAGCATATCGTCGATGTTGGTTGTGCGCTCGTGCACATATCGGCGGGAGAGTATGTTGCTTACTACCATCGCGGCTGTAAGTCGGTAGTTTTCCAACAGCTTGTTCCACGTGGCTTTGGGGCTCACGCTTTGTGAGCCGGCGTAGAAAAAGTCATTACTGAACACCACCATTGGGCCGTCGGTGTCTAATGTGATTTTGGCCACATGGTCAATGGCATCCAGTGAAGCTATCGTTATTGCCATACCTGCAAGACCGTAGGCTCTATCTTCTTCATCGCGATAGGCGAGGGGTGAGGTTGATGTTGCGGCGGGTTCTTGTGTTTGTTCTTTCTTCTTTTTCATAATCCGAAAAGGGGAGAGGTTTCGGGTTGAAGACACGTAGGTTTGGCTGCGTTTCTTGGGCTACTTCAATCAATAAACCATTAAGGTTATTGTTTTGTTTGCCTGTTTCGCTTTTTATATCGTAATTTTTTTGAATTTATTGTGTGAGGAGTGAAATTTTTTATCTCTGAGGGGTGAAATTCTTTAAAAGAGCACTGCTATTTTGCCCATTATGTTGAGGCCCTCGCCCGGCATTACGGGGTTGAGGTATTGAGCGGTGGAGAGGAGGTTGTCGGCTTTCAGGGATATTGTGTAACGTTTTGAGAATGTGTAGGCTGCTTCCAGGCTCAGGTTGGTGACGTCGGGGAGGCGTAGGGCGCTTACATTTTCAAAGTTGTGGTGGGAGGGGAGCTCGGAGTCGGTGGCGTGTTGAAAGTAGATGTTTCGCACGCCGCGATATTGGTAGGCCAGGGTGATGGCGAGCTCGGAGATGGGGTTGATGGTGGCTGAGGCATCCAGCAGCCAGCGTGGGCGGTCGTAGCCGTTGAAGTAGCCGGTGGTGCCGTTTTGGGGCTGGTAGCTCACTTGGGCTTCTGCGTGGAGCAGGTCGGTGTAGGTGTAGGATGCGCCGGCTTGCAGGCTCACGCCTTTGACATTCATGGTGCAGAGCTGGTCGGAGGGGTAGAGGGCATATTGGCTCAGGTAGAGGGGATAGGTGAGGCCGGGGGTGATGTTGTGTGTTACTTTATAGGCTGCCGCCACATGGGCTTTGAGGCCGGCGAAGCTGCCGAGCTCTATGGACAGGCGTCCGTTCAGGGGGGTGAAGGTGGGGGTGGTGGTGCTCAGGATGGTGGCTTGATAGTTGTCGAGTTGTGAGTTGGCGGCCAGGGTGTGGAGCTCGCTGCCGCCGGTGGCTGTGAGGGTGGCTGCGAATTTGCCTTGGCTCACACCGAGGGCTACATCGGGGGCTATGTGGGCTGTGGAGTAGTTGCCGGATGTGGCTATCAGGTTTTCTTCCTCTTTGCCGGCTCCGAAGGTGAGGTCGACTCTTGCGCCTATGCGTGCCGAGAAGAGTGAGGAGGTGTAGGTGAAGTTGGGGGTGAGGCTCACTTGCTCGTAGGTGGAGAGGGAGCGCAGCCAGGGGCTTGTGGCGTCTTGTGAGGCGGTGGCTTGGGGGGTGCCGTAGCCCACTATGTTGGCTTTTAGGTCGAGGCCTGCCTTGTAGGCTTGCTGCCAGCGATAGGCTACATTGCCGGAGATTTGGAAGTTGTTTTCGGCGGCGGGCTTAAGGTCCAGGCCGGTGGGGGTGTAGAAGCGGCGATAGCCGAAGTAGCGGTCGGCGATGGCTGCTTGATAGCTCAGGCCCTCTTTGTTCTCATCGGTTGAGGCCAGCCATATTTGGACATTGACATCGTTGAGGGTTTGGGTGTAGGGGTCGGTGAGCAGGTTGCGGGTGGCTATTGTGTAGGGGAGGTTGGAGTAGTAGTTGTAGTAGCCAAGGTGGTAGGTGAGGTCGAAGCCCACCAGGCCCAGTTGCTCTATTTGTGTGGAGCCGTAGAGGCCTATGTTCTCATCGAAATATTTTCTTGCGGCGCTCTCGGCGGTGGTGGCATCGTTGTTGTTCAACGCAGAGGGGTGGAAGGCTGTTGAGGAGTTGTGTTGCAGCCATACGCCTAAGGTGGATTTGGGGGTGTCGATGAATCGGTAGCCGAAGCTGCCGGTGCTGTTGAGGTAGCTGCCCAGGCCAAATTCGGCGTAACCGCGCAGGCGGCTGAACTCTTTAGTGGCTTTCCAGCCGGTGGCTTGCATGGGCGCATACCAGGGGTAGACGGTGGTCGGGACGCCTGTTGAGGCTATATTGAGGGGCACTGAGGGGAGGGAGAGCTCCGGGATTTTGGGTTGGGGGCTCACACGGGTGTGAGGGCGGAGTGTGGGCAGATATTCGGCCTCTACAGTGACGTTGCCTTGGAGCTCTTGTGCTCCGGCTTGCGGCAGGGATAGTGCTACCAGTGCCGCGGCTATGATATAGTGTTTGCTCATATCTTTCTGTGCTATAGTCGGTTAAATTGGTGAGCCGCTCGCCTTATTTCCAGGAGGAGAGGCGGGTTTGAATTGCGGATGTGATGTCGGCCTCGTTGCCGGGATAGTTTGATTTGAGGGCTTTCAGATATTCTTTGGCTTTGTAGGTGTTGCCCTGGGCTTTGTAGGTGTCGGCCAGGGCTATATAAGCTTTTGCGAGCCAATATTGGCTGTCGGTGTCGCTGTTGATGAATGTGAGCAGGTGCTTTTCTGCGTCGGATGTTTTGCCTTGAGAGAGGAGGATTTCGCTCAGGGCCACGGTGGCTTCGGCGCCCTGTTGCGATGCTTGGTCGGCCACGATGATGGTTTGCAGCAGGGCTGAACATTCGGCGGTTTTTCCTTGCTCTTTGAGTGCGAGGGCTTTGCGGAGGTTGGCCTCGTTGACCTCTTCGGCTGTGAGTGAGGAGAGCGAGAGGAGTTTGTCGGCATAGCTAATCACGTCGGCGGGCTTGGAGGCTGTCTGCATCAGGCCGGTGTAGGCATCGGGGGCGTAGAGGGCTCCGCCGGTTTGGAGCAACTTCTTCCAGGTTTCGGCGGCTTTGGAGTTGTTGCCGGCCTCTTGGAGCAGGTTGGCCTTCATCATCAGGGCGGCGGGCACTGCGCGGCTGTCGGGGCGAGAGGTGAGGAGCTTGTCGAGGGTTTTGAGCGCTTCGGAGGAGTTGCCGGCGTCGTTTTGGGCGGTGGCTACATAAAGGAGCGCTTGGTCGGCGTTAGTGCCGGAGGGGTATTTGGCGAGATACTCGTTCATGGGAGTGGGGTCGGTGGGGTTGGCTTCCATCTTCTTGACGGCAGCTTCGAAGGTGAGCGACTCCAATTCCGAGGCATCGGGGCGCGGTGCGTTGGGCACTGTGTTGAGGAATGCTATATAATCGTCAATGTTGCCGGAGTTGGCATAGATAGTTTTCAGGTCGGTGACGGCCTGTGAGGCTTCGTCGGAGGTGGGCCAGCGGCGTATCAGGGCTTTGTAGTCGCTGATGGCTTGCGAGGCGTTGCCAGCATCGTAGTTGGCGGCGGCTACGGCCAGGGCGGCTTTGCGGGCCTGAGAGGTGTCGGAGGCTTTGTCGCGCAGGGTGTCGGCCGTTTTCTGTGCTTGGGAGAGCTTGCCGTCGGCTATGTAGGCCTGAGTGAGCTCCAGTCGGGCATCGTTGAGCCACACGGAGCCGGGGTAGCTTTCTATCATGCTGTTGAGCTGACTGATTTTGGCGGCGTTGTTGCCCATGGCGCCCTGCATATTGGCGGCTTGGAATGCGGCGTAGTCGGCTTGCGAGGAGTCGGCTGAGGTGGAGAGGCTGTTGTAGGTCTTCAGAGCCTCGGAGACATTGCCGGTGTAGTAGTCGCAGTCGGCGATGCGCAATTTGCAGTCGGAGAGCAGACGGCTTTCCAGAGCCGGGGTGGCCTTCAGGGCTTGTGAGAAGTAGGTTTTGGCTTTTGCAAACTGCTTCTCTTGATAGAGGGAGTAGCCGAGGTTGTAGAGGCCGAGGGCCTTGTTTGAGTCGGAGGCTTTGGCGCTTTGATTGTAGTTGGTGTAGGCCTTGGTGGCTTCGGCATATTTGCCGGCGTTATATAGGGCGTCGCCTTGCCAGAGGTAGGCTTGCGAGGCCAGGCTGCTGTCGTATTTGCTCAGGGCGGCCGCCTGACTCATATAGTCGGCCGAGGCGGTGTAGTCTTTCTTGTTGAACGACTGTACGCCGAGCTGGAACAGGATTTTCTGTTTGGCTTGTTGGGCCTGGGTGCCGGGATTTTTCAGGCGACGGATGTGTTGCAGGGCCTGGAGATATTCTTTGTCTTGGAAGTAGGCGGTGGCCAGGTGCTCGTTGATGGTGGAGGCGTATTGTGAGTTGGGGTATTTGCTCACAAACTCTTCCAGCATTTTTGAGGAGGAGCTGAAGGGGATGTTGCTGCCCTTGGTTGAGGCCACGGCGTAGTTGTAGAGGGCTGTTTCCGACACTTTGCTGTCCCAGCCCATGTTGTAGGCTCTTTGGAATGAGAGTGCGGCTGCCGAGTAGTCGCCTTGTCGGGCTTCAATCTGGCCCAGGTAGAGGTAAGAGCTTTGAGCCAGGCGTTCGCCTTCGTCGACCACTGCTGAGAAGTATTGGGCGGCTTCGGAGTAGTTGCCGTTGTTGTAGTCTATCACGGCGAGGTCGTAGAGGGCGGAGAGCTCGGGTTGGGCTGTTGCGGCCACATAGCGGCGCAGGTAGGGCTCGGCGGAAGCCTCTTCATCAATGTTGTAGTAGCTCTCGCCGGTGATGCGGTTTATTTCGGCTGTCCATTCCGAATTGCCGGTGCGCAGCAGCGCGGGGCTTTGGTTGATTACTGATTTGTATTTGCCGTTTTTGAAGTCTATTTGGCACAGATAGTAGTCGGCGCCGAGCTCTTTGGCGATGGCGGGCGACAGGCTTTTGAAGCCCTGTTCTGCTTGGTCGGTGCGTCCCTGTACGTAGTCGATGTAGGCCAGATAGAATGTAGAGGCTTGGGTGTAGTCGGCATTCTTCTTCAGGCGGGTGAAGATATCTTGTGCTTCGCTGAAGTAGCCGGTGCGCGTGAGCGAGAGGGCCAGTCGATATTCATAAAGCGCCTTTTTGTCGGGGTCGAGGCCGCTCAGGTCTATAGAGGAGTAGGCTTCCACCGCTTTGGCGTAGTTGCCGCGGAAGAAGTAGAAGTCGGCATATAGGAGTTTGATGTCGTCGGTGAGGGGGTTGCCCGGATATTGCTCTAAGAATTTGGCGTAAAGCAGAGCAAACGACTGCTCGTCGCCGCGCTCGTAGCAGGCTTGCATCATCAGCACCATTGCTTGCAACTTGAAGTCGGCACCTTGGGCTGAGGAGGCTTTGGCCCAGAGAGGGTCGTCGAGCCTTATGGTGGATGAGAGTTGGTCTATAACTCCGGAATAGTTTTCGTGGCGCATCATTTCCAGGGCGCGGGCATAGAAGGCGTCGGCATCGGTGGCCACGATTGACTGTTTGACGATGGCCTGAGCGTGGGCCGGGGCTACGCTCATAATAGCAGCAGAGGCCAGCAGTGATGCTGCCACTGCACACGATTTAATCTTTATACCGGTAGTTGCTTTTCTCATAGTGTGTCCGGGTGTTTTGAGGGTCAATTATTTGCCTAAAAGTAGTGTTTTGAGGTTTGAGAGGGTGGTGAGGGCTTGGAGAGGAGTGAGGTTGTCAATGTCGAGGCCGAGGAGCTGGTCGCGAATCTGGCAAAGTAGGGGGTCGTCGAGCTGGAAGAATGAGAGCTGCATGCCGTCGTGGGCTCCTTGGGTGAGAACTTTGGTGTCGGCCTTGTCGGCCACGGGGAGGCGCGAAGAGCCGGCTTCGGGAGAGGCATTGGCACTCTCTTCGTTGACCGGGGTCTGGGCGGCCGAGGCTTCCAGGCGAGCGAGCACTGCGTCGGCGCGCTTCACTATGGAGGGGGGCATGCCGGCCAGCTTGGCCACATGGATACCGAAGCTGTGGGCGCTGCCGCCGCGTTCCAGCTTGCGCAGGAACATCACTTTGCCGCCTACCTCCTTCACCGACACATTGTAGTTCACTATTCGCTCGTAGACTTTCTCCATCTCGTTGAGCTCGTGGTAGTGGGTGGCGAAGAGGGTTTTGGGGTGAGCCTGAGAGTTTTGGTGTATGTGTTCCACTATCGACCAGGCTATGGATATGCCGTCG
>CAYVAK010000045.1:0-14723 GCA_964448425.1 uncultured Sangeribacter sp. | reverse complement strand
ACTGAGCGTTTGGAATTGAAGAAATACAACCCAATCCTCAAGAAATACACCATTCACAAAGAAATAAAATAACACTCTGAACTATGGCAAAAAAGACCGTCGCGTCGCTGCAGAAGGGTGAAGGACGCACCTTCAGCAAAATCATCAAGATGGAGAAATCTCCCAAGACCGGTGCCTATATCTTCAAAGAGGAAATGGTGCCAAACGACGCTGTAAAAGACGCCCTCAAATAACGCAAATCCCAACATTCCATACAATAGGCTGTGCTCCCCGCACAGCCTATTTCTTTTCCCCACCCAAAGAAGTATACGTCACGGCAAAAAAATCCAAAGCCAAAATCGAAGCATAATCATGAGCATAAGCCTAAATGCAAAATGGTGGACTAATTGAGATTAAGTATTGATTGTAAACTGGCAGTATGAAATCACAGTAATTGTTTAAGAATCAATATCTTCGGACATTTAAAATCGCTACGCCGTAATTCACTCGTCATGTGGCCATGCAGCATGGCATATCTACCTGACAATAAGTGCGCTCGATAGCGAGGAGTTTGGATGCACCATAGTAGATTCCTACACTGCTGACGGGGGGCTTTGAGGCATAAAGGAGGCTGCGCCATAATGGGGATATGACACAGCCTCGATAATGGGGTATACGAATCATGCCAAGCGGGGCACGGCACACTCAGAAGTGATGGATGGCTTAGAAGTTGTAGCCTATACCCATGCCGATAAAGCCACCGGAGGTGTCGTTCATCACTGAGTATTTGGCTTGGAACAGGAGCTTGAGCTGCGATGTGACGTTGAGATCTACGCCGCCACCGAAGTCGAAGCCCAATCGGGAGCAATCGCCGCCACCCTGATAATTCCAATTATTAAATGTCACACCTACAAGCGGATAGACATTCACACCTCTTGCCACCTTGAATGGGATATCGACATCCATTGAGAGCAGGAAGGCCGACGCGCCGTCGTTGCGAAAGGCATAGCCCACTTCGGGAGCCAAACGGACATGCGGAGCGCAGGTGTATTGAAAGAACACAGATGTGTAGCCACCATTATTGTAAGTAGAAAATCCACCCATCAGGCCAAAGCTTTTCTCACCGGTTTGCGCCTGTGCAAGCGATGACCCTGTTAATAGTGCCACAATCAACAAGATAGAGGAGGAGATGCGTTTGAAATACGTTTTTAACATCCTAATTCTTTTTAGGTTTACAAAGTGAATTTAAATTAAAAACGCTCCATATATTAAATTGTTTGCTTAATTTTGCAAATAAATCAGTTTCGGGCTCTTTTTTTTAGCTAAACAGCAACGACAGCCCGCTAAACCTACACAAATATGAAAAATCCGGGATACTATAGAGTGAGTGCAGCCGTCACGGCCATACGTCCGGCAGATGTTGCACATAATCAAGCAGCTATAATCGAAGCCATGCGCGCAGCCCACAGGGGCGGGAGCCAACTTCTGGTGGTGCCCGAGCTGGCAATCACCGGCTACACCTGTGCCGACCTTTTTGCGCAACGTCCGCTCCTTGATGCCGCTTCGGAATCACTGCTGCGCATAGCCGAAGAATCGGCGCAATTGCCCGGTATGCTCACATTTGTAGGCGCACCGCTGTGCCACAAGGGGGCGCTCTACAATTGCGCAGTGGCCATCAACAACGGCCGCATACTTGGTGTTGTGCCCAAGACCTATCTGCCCAACTACAACGAGTTTTACGAAAAACGCTGGTTTGCCTCAGCCGCCACACTGAAGCCCGGCTGCCAAATAGAGATTTGCGGCGCAAGCCATCCATTCGGCACCGACCTGATATTCCGCCACGGCGACGCAACGGTGGCTGCCGAAATCTGTGAGGACCTTTGGACCGTGAACCCGCCCGGTGTCAGAGCCGCTATCGAAGGTGCTAATGTGATAGTCAACCTCTCAGCCACCAACGAGGTGATTGGCAAACACGACTACCTCACATCTCTCATAAGCCAACAGTCGGGTCGCTGCCACGCCGCCTATGTCTACGCTTCGGCAGGCTTCGGCGAGTCGTCGACCGACCTTGTCTACGCCGGCAATGCCATAATAGCCGAAAACGGCCACATCTTGCGCCACTCCCCGCGCTTCCAAGCCACAGCGCTCCAAGAGAGCGCCGACATTGACCTTGAGCTGCTCGACCACGACCGCCAAATAGGCGGCAGCATGGCCGACGCACAAGCCTACGCCTTCAGAGATGAGCTCACTTACAGAACCGTCGCTGCCGAGACATCCACAGAGCTCGAGTCGGCATGCACCTCATTGCTGCGCACAGTCAACCCCTACCCCTTTGTGCCCTCCGAGCACAATGAACGCTACAGCCGCTGCGGCGAGATAATCGAAATTCAGACCCACGGCCTCATGCAACGCCTCAGCGCCACCGGTTGCAAGACTCTGGTGGTGGGCATTTCCGGAGGCCTCGACTCCACACTCGCCCTTCTGATAGCCGCCAACGCCTTCGACAAACTGCACCTCGACCGCAAAGGCATCAAGGGTGTGACAATGCCCGGATTCGGCACCACCGGCCGCACCTACCGCAACGCAATTACCCTGATGGAGCAGCTCGGCGTAAGCATCCTGGAAATAAATATAGCCAAAGCGGTGCGCCAACACTTCCTCGACATAGACCACGACGAAGCCATTCAAGATGTGACCTACGAAAACTCGCAAGCCCGCGAGCGCACACAGATACTCATGGACCTGGCCAACAAATATTGCGGCATGGTGCTCGGCACCGGCGACCTCTCAGAATTGGCCCTCGGCTGGGCCACCTACAACGGCGACCATATGTCGATGTACGGAGTGAACACCTCTGTGCCCAAGACCCTGGTTAAATACCTGGTGAGCTACTTTGCAAGCGTGGCCAAGGAGGAGAAACTGCGCGCTGCCCTGCTCGACATCATCGACACCCCGATTAGCCCCGAGCTCATACCCGCCGATGAGAAGGGCAACATAAAGCAAAAAACCGAAGACCTGGTGGGCCCATATCCACTCCACGACTTCTTCCTCTACAACATGTTGCGTCACGGATTCAGCCCCCGCAAAATCTACAAGCTCGCTTGCATCGGTTTCAAGGATGAATTTGATGCCGCCACCATATCTCACTGGCTGAAAACATTTTACCGTCGCTTCTTTGCGCAACAGTTTAAACGCTCATGCCTGCCCGACGGGCCAAAAATCGGTAGCATATGCCTCTCACCCAGAGGTGACTGGCGCATGCCCTCCGACGTGAAATCCACATTGTGGCTCAAAGAAATAGAAGAATTGTAAGTTTCATTTCTTTTTACTAACTTTGTGAGGATAATCGAAGAATTGCTGAGTGGAGCTGAGACACAGCCCCACGAAAGCCTCATAAATCAATCCGGAGAATGGCAGACTTTAAAGAAGAAATAGACCGTTGCATAAAAGTGATGCGTGAAGGAGGAGTGATACTCTACCCCACCGACACCATTTGGGGCATAGGCTGCGACGCCACCAACGCCCAAGCAGTGGAGAAAATCTACAAGATAAAACAAAGGGCTGAAAGCAAGTCGATGCTCATACTCACCGACAACGCCCGCAAACTTGAAGACTACAGCGACGCAGTGCCCGAGATAGCCTACGAGCTAATCGAGACATCTGAGCGTCCGCTCACCCTGGTGCTCGATGAAGCCCGCGGCATAGCCCCGGCCTTGATAGCCGCCGACGGCTCGGTGGGCATACGAGTGAGCAAAGAGCGCTTCTCCGCAGAGCTCTGCCGACAGCTCCGCCGCCCACTGGTGTCCACATCGGCCAACATCAGCGGCTCCCCCTCACCCCGCTTCTTCAATGAGATAGCACAGGAGATAATCGATGCTGTAGACTATGTGGCCGACTGGCGCCGCGACGACGAAACCCCTGCCGCGCCATCTGCAATCATAAAAATTTCGGCCTCGGGAGTGTTTAAGATACTACGTCAGTGATGAAATCAGTCATAGCCCGCATCCACTATATATTGGCCGACCTGATAACAGCCAATATCGCACTGTTGATTTTCGACATTGCGCGCTACAACGTGCTGGGCAATAACATGACCGGTTTCCCCACCCTCACCGACTTTCTCACCGCCAAAGTGCTGATACTGGAGCAAATAGTGCTCCCGATTATCGTGCTCGGCGTCTACGCCATCTCCGGCTTCTACAACAGGCCGTTCAGAAAATCGCACGTCCAGACCTCATTTGTGACCGTGGGCAGCAACTTCTTCAACACCCTGCTCATATATTTTGCCCTGCTGGTCAACACCCCTACAGCCATAAAAATGACGAGCTACGAGCTGCTCTTCTACCTATTCTTCGCGCTCTGCTTCTTCGCCCTGATAGGCCGACTGATTGTGGGCTACTACCTGCAACGCAAAATCAGGCGCGGCGACCTGCGCTTCAACGTGCTCGTGGCCGGCAACAATCCCAAAGGCCGGGCCCTGGCCGAGAAGATTAAGCAAAACAGCCTGCACAGCGGCTACAACTTTGTGGGCTTCATAGCCCTGGAAGGCGAGCCCGCCACCGGCTCAGCCATGACTCCCGAAGAGGCCGCCGAGAGCTGCCGAGAGCTCAATATTGCCGAAATATTTGTGGCCCCACGGAGCCTCGAAGAGAGCGGCGTGATGAACATACTGCGCCACCTCTTCCCCCTCAACCTCCCAATCAAAATAGCCCCCGACGCGCTGCCGCTGCTCAACTCCTCCATACGCCTGCAAAGCATCTACGAGGAGCCATATATCGATGTTACCACCGCCAACATCACCGACAGCACCCGCAACATAAAACGCATGATAGACATCTGCGTCTCCCTGATAGCCCTACTGCTGCTTTGCATCCCTATGGCGCTGATAGCCCTACTGATAAAGCGCGACTCAAAAGGCCCCGTCATCTACAAGCAAGAGCGCATAGGCTATCACAGCAAGCCCTTCTTCATCTATAAATTCCGCACCATGCGCACCGATGCCGAGCAGGCCGGCCCAATGCTCTCCTCGCGCAACGACGCCCGCATCACCGGCATAGGCAGAGTGCTCAGAAAATACAGAATAGATGAACTGCCTCAATTCTGGAATGTACTCAAAGGCGACATGTCGCTGGTGGGCCCTCGCCCCGAGCGTGAATACTTCATACGGCAAATCATGCCGTGTGCTCCGCAATACACACTTATACACCAAGTGCGCCCCGGCATCACTTCATGGGGCATGGTAAAATTCGGCTACGCTTCCTCACTCCAAGAGATGGTGGAACGTGTGCGCTACGACCTTATCTACTTAGCCAACGTGTCGCTAACCGTTGATGTTAAGATTTTAATTTACACTATAAAAACAGTAATTAAAGGAAGAGGAAAATAATGGCTTATAAAGAAAAGACAGGCAAATTACATCGCTGGTGGCTCAGCGTGGTAGCTTGGAGAGAAACGCACATCAAAGAGAAACCGTTTCTGGTGATTCTTGCGCTTATCACAGGCATACTCTGCGGCCTGGCAGCACTTCTGCTCAAATGGCTTATCCACATCATCCAGAGCGCTCTGACCGCCCACGTGCTCGCCACTTCAGCCAACTGGATATATCTGGTCTACCCCGTAATAGGCATCCTAATAGTCACACTATATGTGAAATACATGGTGCGCGACAACATCTCCCACGGTGTCACCCGCGTGCTCTTCGCCATCTCGCAACGCAAATCGCGGCTCAAATCCCACAACATGTACTCCTCCATGCTCGCCTCCTCGGTGACCATCGGATTCGGTGGTTCGGTGGGAGCCGAGGGCCCTATCGTATTCACCGGAGCCTCCATCGGCTCAAACATCGGCCAAGCCTTCCGGCTCTCCCCCCGAATACTGATGTTGCTGGTGGGCTGCGGCGCAGCGGCCGGTATAGCCGGCATCTTCCGAGCCCCTATAGCCGGCATGCTTTTCACCCTTGAGGTGCTCATGATCGACCTCACCGGCGCCACCGTAATGCCGCTCCTTATAGCCTCAATCACCGGCGCCACAGTGGCCTACATTGCCGAAGGCTACTCGGCAGAATTCTTCTTCTCGCAAAGCGAACCCTGGGTCACCAGCAAAATCCCCTACACCATCCTGCTGGGTGTGTTCTGCGGATTCGTGTCGCTCTATTTCACCCGCGCCATGAACAAGATGGAGAGCCTATTCCGCCACATCAACAGCCGCGCCTACAAAATCGTAATCGGCGGCAGCATCTTGGCAGTCCTAATCTTCATGTTCCCTCCGCTCTACGGTGAAGGCTACGACTCTATAAACCACCTGCTTGAAGGCGACACATCATCAATCGTAAACGGTACATTCTTCTATATAGACCGCGACTCCGCTTCATTCCTCACCATCTACATTGCACTGATAGTGCTCATGAAGGTGTTTGCCACCTCAGCCACCAATGGCGCCGGAGGTGTGGGTGGCACCTTTGCCCCGTCGCTCTATGTGGGCGCGATGGCCGGATTCCTGTTCGCATTCGTGTTCAACAACCTCGACTTCGGTGTCAGCGTATCGACAAAGAATTTTGCCCTGCTGGGCATGGCCGGTGTGATGAGCGGTGTGATGCACGCACCTCTGATGGCCATCTTCCTCACCGCCGAAATGACCGGTGGCTACGACCTGTTCCTGCCTCTGCTGATTGTCTCCGCACTCTCCTACGGCACCATCCGCATTTTTGAGCCTTACAGCATCTACACCACCCGTCTGGCCAAGCGCGGCGAGCTCCTCACCCATCAGAAAGACAAAGCGGTGCTCACCCTGCTCAAGCTCGACAATGTGATAGAGCGCGACTTCAAAGTGGTAAACCCCGATATGAACCTCAAAGAGATGGTCGACATCATCGCCACCTCAAACCGCAACCTCTTCCCCGTCACCGACAATGAAGGCATCCTCAAAGGTGTGGTGCTGCTCGACGACATTCGCAACATCATGTTCCGCCCCGACCTCTACAAGAAGATGCATGTGCAGAAGTTCATGTCTATGCCCCCCGACAAAATTGATATCAACGAAAATATGGACTCGGTGATGAAAAAATTCGACACCACAAACGCCTGGAACCTCCCGGTGGTGGATGGCGGCCGATACATCGGATTCGTCTCCAAATCCAAGATATTCAACTCCTACCGCCGTGTGCTCAAACACTACGTGGACGACTAATCACTCTCCCCTACCAACTAAAGCCAACCGAAAGATGAATAAAAGCGATCTTAAAATAATATTTCTCGGCACCCCGGAATTTGCCGTTGAGAGCCTCGACCGCCTGGTGAAAGAGGGCTACAATGTGAAAGCTGTGGTCACCATGCCCGATAAGCCCGCCGGACGAGGCCACAAGATGCTGCAAAGCGACGTGAAGAAATACGCCCTGCAAGCCGGCCTACCGGTGCTCCAGCCCGTCAACCTCAAAGACCCGGAATTTCTGGATGAGCTGCGCAGCTATGAGGCCGATCTCTTCATTGTCATAGCCTTCCGCATGCTTCCGCAAGCCGTGTGGCAGATGCCCCGCCTGGGCACCTTCAATCTCCACGCCTCACTGCTTCCGCGCTATCGAGGCGCCGCCCCCATCAACCGAGCGGTGATGAACGGCGACAAAAAGACCGGTGTGACCACCTTCTTCCTCAAACACGAAATCGACACCGGCGACATCATCGACCAAGAGGAGATTGAGATTGCCGGCAATGAGAATGTAGGCAGTGTCCACGACCGCCTCATGCATCTGGGTGCAGCTATGGTGGAGAAAACGGTGCGCACCATGGTGGCTCAAGATGGCTTTATTGCCTCAAAGCCACAGCCCGAAGGTGAATTCATCCCCGCGCCCAAAATCTTTGCCGAGACCTGCATCATCGACTGGAACAAGCCCCGAGAAGAGGTTCGCAACCTGATACGCGGGCTCTCACCCTACCCCGCCGCACGCTCCTTTGTGAGCAATGCCGAAGGAGCCAAATTCTCGCTCAAGATATTCGCCGCCGAAACTGCCGACCCCCAAGAGCTCGCCTCAGCCTCTCCGGGCAGCATCTGCACCGACAAGAAGGCTATCTATGTGAAGTGTGCCGACGGCAGCCTCAAAATCACCGACATTCAGCTCCAAGGCAAGAAGCGAATGTCCACCGATGCCTTCCTGCTCGGCTTCCACATAGACACCCAAGCCAACCTCTGCCACCTCACTGCAAGCGCCGACAAAGCCTGATAGCAGCCCCCCGGCAGCCTACATATAACACCCTCATAACCAACCGCTAATAACCATGGACAGCAGCGACAGACACTTCCCCAAACCGATAGCCCAACTAATTGCCGGCATGCTGGCAAAAAGGGGTATCCGCGATGTTGTGATTTCACCCGGAAGCCGCAACTCCCCTTTAATTGTAGCGTTTGAGATGATGGCCCGGTTGCGCAAGCATGTCATCATCGACGAGCGCATCGCTGCATTCCAAGCCCTCGGCATGGCCATGGTGAAACAGCGCCCCGTGGTGCTGATATGCACTTCCGGCACAGCTCTGCTCAACTACGCTCCGGCCATAGCCGAAGCCTACTACCGCCGGCTGCCACTGATAGTGATCAGCGCCGACAGGCCCCGGGAGTGGATCGACCAAGCCGATAGCCAGACCATACGCCAAGCAGGTGCACTGGCCAACATTGTGAAGCGCAGCTACGACCTCCCCGACTTTCCGACCGCCTCTAAGGAGCAACTTTGGTACGCCTCCCGCACCCTCAACGAGGCCTACCTCACAGCCACCGGCGCACCCGCCGGGCCGGTGCACATCAATGCGCAGCTCAATGAGCCGCTCAACAACCCCTACCCCGAATTAGAAATCCCCGATATAATAGAGAATCTCACCCCCGAGCTTAAACTATCGGCCGCGGCCACTCTCAATCTGGCCGACAGCCTAAGAGACAAGCGGATTCTCATTGTGGCCGGACAACTGCACCCCGGCAACCGCACCAATCGACTGCTGAGCCGTCTGGCCGGCATGCCCAACGTGGTGGTATTGGCCGAGAACCTGGCCAACCTCCACAGCGAAGAGATAATATCAAACATAGACAGCACCCTCTCAGAGCTATCAGCCCCCGAGGCCACACCAACCACCTCCGAGGCCACACCAACCACCCCCGACATCGTGATTGTGGTGGGCGGCGCGCTGGTGAGCAAACGGCTGAAACTGTGGCTGCGAAGCCTTCCCAAGTGCATGCTTTGGACTGTGGGCACAACCGACGGCACAGTGGTGGACACCTTCAAGAAGCTTACCGGAATCATCAACCTCGAGCCCGAATCATTCTTCGCCGGTATGCTCGCAGCGCTCAAACAAGTGCCCGCAGAGAGCGACTTCAACGGCCTGTGGCAAGAAGCCGCCGAACGCGGCAAACGTGCCGACAAAGCCTTCTTCCACAATGCCCCATGGTCGGAACTCAAAGCCATAGCCTACATTGCCGCCCGGATTCCGGAGCAATATAACGTGCAACTCTCCAACGGTTTATCAGTAAGATACTCAGAGATTTGCAACATACACCGCGTGCACGCCATATACTGCAACCGCGGTGTCTCAGGCATAGACGGTTGTACCTCTACAGCCATCGGCGCCTCCAAGCTCTACAGCCACCCCACGCTGCTCATAAGCGGCGACATGAGCTTCGCCTACGACATAGCCGCCTTGGCCACACCCGACATCCCCAACAATTTCAAGGCCATTGTGCTCAACAACCACGGCGGAGGCATATTCCGCTTCATAGGCGCCACTTCCCAGCTGCCCCGCCGCGAAGACTACCTCTGTGTGCCTCCCAATCTACCACTACAGCAACTCGCTGACACCTACGGTTTTAAATACTTCAAAGCCGACTCTGCCGAGCAACTTAAAAGCGCGCTGCCCGAATTTTTCGCCTCCTGCGCAGCTCCCTCAATCCTGGAGATTGTGGTCGACCCCGAGCAATCGGCCGAGGTGATAAAACAATATTACTCCCACTGAATCAAACAAATACGATAAATACATTAACTATGAACTGGACAAAGATAAAAGAATATGAGGACATCATATTTGAATATGGCGAAGGTATAGCTAAAATCACCATCAACCGCCCGCAAGTCTACAACGCATTCCGTCCGCTCACCAACAAAGAGATGCTCGACGCCATGAGCATATGCCGCGAGCGCGCCGACATAGGCGTAATCATCCTCACCGGCATCGGCGACAAAGCCTTTTGCAGCGGCGGCGACCAGCATGTGAAAGGCTCCGGCGGCTACATCGACGAGAATGGCACCCCGCGCCTTAATGTGCTCGACCTGCACAAAGCCATCCGCTCAATACCTAAACCGGTGATAGCAATGGTCAACGGCTACGCCATTGGCGGCGGCAACGTGCTCAACGTGATTTGCGACCTGAGCATCGCCTCCGAAAACGCACGCTTCGGCCAGACAGGCCCCAAAGTGGGCAGCTTCGACGCCGGATTCGGCTCCAGCTATCTGGCTCGCTGTGTCGGCCAAAAAAAGACTCGCGAAATCTGGTATCTCTGCCGTCAATACACTGCTCAAGAGGCTCTTGAGATGGGCATGATCAACGCTGTCGTGCCCCTCGACAAGCTCGAGGAAACCACCATTGAATGGTGCAAAACCATACTGCAACGCTCGCCCATGGCCATCCGCATGATTAAGCGCGCCCTCAACGCAGAGCTCGACGGACAACACGGCCTGATGGAGTTTGCCGGCGACACCACCCTGCTCTACTACCTTATGGAAGAGGCTCAAGAAGGCAAAAACGCATTCCTGGAAAAACGCGACCCCGACTTCAGCCAATTCCCCAAATTCCCCTAATCCAATCTCGCCTCTCCTCCTCCCTTTCACAACCTTAACCCACCCACTCACAGACAATGATGCGTTTAGCTTATGCGCCTTACACTCTGCAATTTAAAGAACCTGCAGGCACCTCCCGAGGCGTACTGACTCAGAAACTCACATTCCTGCTCAAACTCTACGACACCTCCAATCCCGACCTCTTCGGGATTGGAGAGGCGTCGATTTTTGAAGGCCTCAGCAAAGAGACCATGCCCGGTTATGAGTACAAGCTGATTGAGACTATGGCCAACATAGCCCTGGGCCGCCAAACCGACCTCACTAACTTCCCCTCACTTCAGTTCGGACTGGAGCAAGCCATACTCGACTTCTCCAACGGCGGCAAAGGCATCTACATGCCCGGAAGCTTCACCCAAGGATCCTCGGCCATCACCATCAACGGGCTTGTGTGGATGGGGCAAATCCCCACTATGCTCCGCCGCATAGAGGAGAAGTTGGAGCAAGGATTTAAGTGCATCAAGCTGAAAATCGGCGCTTTAGACTTCCAAGAAGAACTAAAAATGGTGAAAAGCATCCGCGAACGCTTCCCTGCCGAACAGCTCCAACTACGCGTCGATGCCAACGGCGGTTTCAACATGGACAATGTCATAGCCGCGCTCGACACCCTCTCAAAATATCAAATACACTCCATAGAGCAACCCATAGCGGCCGGCACCCCGGAGCTGATGGCCTTCCTCTGCCAAATATCACCCGTGCCCATAGCCCTCGACGAAGAGCTCATAGGTGTGAACCGCAAAGAGGATAAAGCCGCCCTCCTCAGGGCCATAAACCCTCAATACATAGTGCTCAAGCCATCACTGTGCGGCGGATTCTCGGGCAGCAAAGAGTGGATAGAGCTGGCCAACGAGAGCAACATCGGCTGGTGGGTGACCTCCGCCTTGGAGTCCAACATCGGGCTCAGTGCGCTGGCGCAGTGGGTGGCCACTCTCAATGTCACTATGCCCCAAGGGCTCGGCACCGGCCTGCTCTACACCAACAATTTCACCTCCCCGCTGCAAATCAAAGGCGAGCAGCTACACTTCTGCGGCATGGACCTCGAAAAGCGTCGCGAAGAGATGAGTAAAATCAACTGGATAGAATAGCCATGCCGGCAATTGCTGAAGAGATAGAACAGTTTCTGGCCCAATGGCGCTCCGAGAGGCCATTCATAGTGGCCCACACATCCGGCTCCACCGGAAAGCCAAAAGAGATTCATCTGCCCAAAAAGCTGATGGAAGAATCGGCCATGCGCTCTATCCGCTTCTTCGGCATAGGGAAAGAGAGCAGACTGCACCTCTGCCTCTCGCCATCTTATATAGCCGGCAAAATGCTAATATTGCGAGCGTTATTATCAGGCGCCCGGCTCACCTACGAGCCCCCGTCGCTCACTCCGCTCAGCGAGCCGACCGACAGCGAGCCCATAACCCTCATATCCATAGTGGGCTCCCAGCTCGACGGCCTAATCAACAGCCTCAACAATAGCCATATAGCCATCAACCATCTGCTCCTTGGAGGCAGCGCCCTCACCCCGTCAATGCGTCAAAAAGCACTAAGCACAGGCTGCCAAAATGTGTGGGAATCTTACGGCATGACCGAGACAGCCTCCCACATAGCCCTGCGCCGCGTCACCCCCGCAGCCGAAGCACCCTTTGAAGCCTTACCCGGCATCACTGTCAGCACCAACCCCGAAGGCTGCTTGAGAATAGAAATGCCAACATTAGGCACGCTGCAAACCAACGACATAGCCGAGATAACAGCCCCCGGCCAATTCCGAATCATAGGTCGCAAAGACTCCGTGATAATAAGCGGCGGAATCAAAATCCAACCCGAAGAAATAGAGGCTGCCATTGCCCCCGCGACGGGAGGCAGAGCCTACTACATAACAAGCCGTAAATCAGAGAAATGGGTCAACGAAGTGATACTAATAATTGAAGGCGAACCGACCGAACTTCCCGACCTCTCCACCCTCATAAGCGACCATCGTAAACGCCCCAAAGCCATAATCTTCGTGCCCCGAATAGAGCGCACCGACAGCGGCAAAATAATACGCCGCAAGTGGTAAAAAACCTAAAAACGGGGAAAGGGGGTCAAAAAATAGCCCCGATATGCCTTTATTAGCGGAATTTTCACTAAATTTGCAACATAATTGAGAGATAGTGCCCAGGCACCGGCTCCACCAATTAAGCAACTATATATTAACCTTTTAAATAAAGAACATGGAAATTTCCCACATCGAACACATTGGCATCGCCGTTCCCGACCTTGCTAAAGCAATTGAGTATTATGAAAACGTACTTGGCTTCAAATGCTACAAAAAAGAAGTAGTTGAAGACCAAAAAGTTACTACAGCTTTCTTCAAAGTAGGCGATGTAAAAATCGAGCTTCTCGAGCCCACCTGCCCCGAAAGCACAATCGCAAAATTTATTGAGAAAAACGGCGGACGTGGCGGCATGCACCACATGGCATTTGCTGTGGAAAGCGGCGTAGCCAATGCACTGGCAGAAGTAGCCGACAAAGGCGTACAGCTCATCGACAAAGCTCCCCGCAAAGGTGCCGACGGCCTTCAGATTGCATTCCTGCACCCCAAATCAACACAAGCTGTGCTCACAGAGCTCTGCGAAGACCCCTCAAAGAAATAAAAACAATCAGCCGGCGCCGGCCTAAAGCCATGCGCCGGCCATATACTTAAAGATATGAGCAAACAACTCGAAAAAATCCAAGAGCTTATCGACAAACGTCAAGAAGCACGTCTTGGCGGCGGCGAAAAAGCCATCGAAAAACAACACGCGAAAGGCAAATACACAGCCCGCGAAAGAATAGCCCAACTTCTCGACGAAGGCTCATTTGAAGAGCTTGACATGTTTGTGACCCACCGTTGCACCAACTTCGGTCAAGACAAAAAGCACATCCTTGGCGATGGCGTTGTCACCGGTTTTGGTACAATCGAAGGTCGTCTTGTCTACGTATTCGCACAAGACTTCACAGTGTTTGGCGGCTCACTCTCAGAGACCATGGCCCAAAAGATTTGCAAAGTCATGGACCTTGCAATGAAAATGGGCGCTCCCGTTATCGGCCTTAACGACTCAGGTGGCGCACGTATCCAAGAGGGTATCAACGCACTTGGCGGCTATGCCGAAATCTTCCAGCGCAACATCCTCGCTTCAGGCGTAGTGCCCCAGATTTCAGCAATCCTCGGCCCCTGCGCCGGTGGTGCAGTCTACAGCCCCGCACTTACCGACTTCACTATCATGACCAAAGGCATCTCATACATGTTCCTCACAGGGCCTACAGTAGTGAAGACCGTAACCGGTGAAGATGTCACTCAAGAGCAACTCGGTGGCGCCACAGTTCACGCCCGCAAGAGCGGTGTGACCCACTTCGCAGCCGAAAACGGTGAAGAAGCTCTCGCACTCATCCGCCAGCTCATAAGCTACATACCCCAAAACAACCTCGAAGAGACTCCTCTGGTGCCCTGCGACGATCCCATCGACCGCCTCGAAGACGAGCTCAACGAAATCATCCCCGACAACCCCAACAAGGCCTACGATATGTATAAAGTTATCGGCGCCATTGTCGACAACGGTGAATTCCTCGAGGTGCAAAAAGACTATTCAAAGAACATCATCGTGGGCTTCGCTCGCCTCAACGGCCAGTCGGTAGGTGTCGTTGCCAACCAGCCTAAAGTGCTCGCCGGTGTGCTCGACTCCAACGCTTCAAGAAAAGCCGCTCGCTTCGTGCGCTTCTGCGATGCATTCAACATCCCATTGGTAACTCTGGTCGATGTCCCCGGATTCCTCCCCGGCACAGGCCAAGAATACAACGGTGTGATCCTCCACGGTGCAAAACTGCTCTACGCCTACGGCGAAGCCACAGTGCCTAAAGTAACCGTGACACTGCGCAA
>CAYVAK010000044.1:2928-15285 GCA_964448425.1 uncultured Sangeribacter sp. | reverse complement strand
TTTTTAGTTGCGGAGCAGCTCGGAGAGTGCCGCCGAGATATTGATCATGATTTCGGAACCACTCTTGTGGGGCATGGCGTAGGCCAACGAGAAGCCCCACGACTTGACATTGAAACCGGCACCTACGGAAAATCCGGAAAGGAAGTTGCGATTATAGGTGCTCATGTCGGTGCGTGTCTTGTGGTTGTAGCCCAGCGAGGCATAGAATTTCTCCGAGGGACGATACTGTAGGCCAAACACAAGGTGGCGCATAAGGTTGGAGGCAAAGCTGTCCTTGTATTCAGAGGTCAGAGTGCCGTCGGAGGTGTGGGAATAATAGGGCAAATGCCAGCGGGTGAGATGCCAGGCGGTAAGCGAGAATGTAAAGGCCGACTCGCCCAGGCCTTGGCTCCAGCCGAGCTGAATGTCAAACGGCAGGCGGTTATAATTGTCGTCGAAACGCTTCACCTGGCCGCCCATGTTTTTCAGAGTGAGCGAGAGGGAGGTGTCGTGCTCATCGTCGTAGTAGTTAAGGCCGAGGTCTACGGCAAATGCGAGCGCCGAATAATGCTCATAGGCTGAAGCTATCATTTTCACATTCATACCGCCGCGCAGGCGATTGGTAAAGTCGTGCGACACAGCGCCGGAGAAGAGTATATCCTTGGGGTGGAAAGTGCCACTCACCACACCGTTTTCATCGGTGCGGGTAAAGGAGCCGTAGTCCATAAACTGTATGCCGCAAGCCCAAGCACCCTTGTCGCTGTGGGCCATGCCATAGCGCAAGCCGGCAAAGTTGGATGAGCCGAAATAGTGCATATAGTTGAAAGCCACCTGCATATTGATTTCGGGGCCCAGCAACGCCGGGTTCTGGTCGTAGAGCGTAAGGTCGGGGTCGATGGTAGAAATGTTCACACCACCCAAGCCAAACACCTGTGCGGAGGTGGGGATTTCCAGGAAGCTGTAAGGGGTGGTGGATTGAGGAGATGAAGTGGCATCGTCGGCAGCCAAAGTGGTGCCGCAACCGATAGCTGCCAAGGCAAAAGCTGATATGAAAGCTGATAACTTCATATCAGATTAACGCATTTTGAGGCGTTCTATTGTGTGAGCCCCCAATAACGAGAAGCCGAGCCAACATCGAGCCGACACTATGTAAGTAAAAAAAGGATAAATAGGGGCAGGGAAATGATAACGAACGTTAATTCTATTGCAAAATTCAAACTCTACTTGTAAATTTGCAAGCAAATAAGGAAAAACCTCTCCCCCACCGATCATATTGCAAAAGATATGTCGACTCGTAGGTCACAACTCATAGCACTCTTAACCCTGCTCATTGTCTGCATTTTGCCCTCGGCAGCACAGACAGTGCGCATGCGTTGCACCACCATCGGTAGCGACGGGCACTGCGAATATCGCGAGGTGTATGAATACGACTACGTGTGGGAAAAGCCTTCATTTCCGGGAGGCGATGTGAAGCTCATACAGTTTATCAACAAACACCGCAAATATCCCGAGGCCGCCTACAAAGCCGGCATCCAAGGGCGTGTGGTGTGCAGCTTCATTGTCAACACCGACGGCTCCGTCTCCGACATTCAGATATTTAAAGGCGTAGAGCCTTCGCTAAATAAGGAAGCCCAACGAATTTTCCACCTGATGCCCCATTGGAATCCCGGCAAGCTCGACGGCATTCCCGTGCCCGTGAGAGTGATCAGGGCTGTGCCATTCCGCAAATAAGCCCCCGGCCCCCGTTCTGAAGTCTCCACACCCAATCCTAATAATGCAACCGGGCTGACCATGAGCCCTCAATTACTATAACTATGAAAAGAAGTGAAACACCGGTGCTTCTGCTCGCCGGCTACCTTGGCAGTGGCAAGACCACTCTACTCAACCGAATCCTCTCCAACCGCCGCGGCATCAAATTTGCCGTCATTGTCAACGACATTGGCGAAGTAAACATCGACGCCGACCTTATAGCCCGTGGTGGCATGGTCAACTCCCAAGACGACAGCCTGGTGGCCCTTCAAAACGGTTGCATCTGCTGCACCCTGAAAATGGACCTCGTCAACCAGCTCTCCGACCTGGTGAGCTCAGGCAAATTCGACTATATTGTGATTGAAGCCAGCGGCATCTGCGAGCCCGAACCCATAGCCCGCACCATCGCTTCTATCCCCAACATGGGCCTGGAGGTGAGCAAACACTCCCACATCAGGCTCGACTGCATCGCCACCGTGGTCGACGCCCTGCGCCTGCGCGACGAATTCAGCTCCGGCAAAGCGCTGCAAAACACCAACTTAGACGAAGAAGACATCGAGAACCTGGTGATTCAGCAAATAGAATTCTGCAACATTGTGATTCTCAACAAGATATCGGAAGTCACCGAAGCCCAGGCCTCGCAAATACGCCAAGTGGTGCGCGCCCTGCAGCCCGACGCCGCTATCATCGAGGCCGACTATTGCGACTTCGACCTCGACGCCATCCTCAACACCAAGCTCTTTAGCTACGAGAAAGTGGCCACCTCAGCCACCTGGGTAAAAGAGCTTGAGAAGCCCCTCGACGAGCTCGACGACGACCACCACCATCACCACCACCACCACGATGACGATGACGACGACGAACATGAGCATCACCACCATGACCATGACCATGACCATGAGCATGAACATGAACATGAGCACGACCACCATCATCACCACCACCACGACCACGAAGGTGGCGAAGTGGAAGAATACGGCATCGGCACTTTCGTCTACTACCGCCGACAGGCCTTCTCGCTCAACAAGTTCGACCACTTTGTGGCCAAGTCATGGCCAAAGAATGTGATTAGAGCCAAAGGCGTGTGCTACTTTGCCGAAAACCGCGACATGTCTTACCTCTTCGAGCAGGCCGGAAGCCAAAAGAAACTCACCGAGGCCGGCCAATGGTATGCCACAGCACCCCAAGAAGAACTCGAACAATTCATGGCCCAAGACCCGAGCTTGCGCCGCGACTGGGACGAGACCTACGGCGACCGTATGCAGAAACTCGTGTTCATCGGTCGCAACCTCGACAAAGAGCTGATAAGCAACCTTCTGGACCTCTGTCTGGAATAAGTCAGTACACCTCCCCCCCCGGACATCGGCCACCCCACGGTGGTCCCCCCTTCCCCAACTGCACAATAGCAATTAGTGATTATATAGATACAGCAATAGCCCTCGGCAACGGGGGCTATTTATTTATTATCGCACTTAGAACGGCAGCGGGCCCTCATTGGCGCCGGGCATAATGTCGGGCATAGGGTCAGCCGAAGGTGCCGGCGAGCCCGATAAACCGAAAGCGGGCGCCGGTGCCGGTTGAGTGTCGCCGGAGCCCGAGCCACTGTTCATGCGGCTCTGCGCGGTGAGCACCTGCACCGAATTATAGGCGTCGTCCCAATTCTCAAATCTCACAAACTGCGAAGTGAAGCGCATCTTCACCACGCCCACCTGGCCGTTACGGTGCTTGGCAATAATAAACTCGGCAAGGCCGCGCACATCATTGCCCTCGGCATCGGTCGCACTCTTAGTGTAGTATTCGGGGCGGTGGATGAAGGCCACAAAGTCGGCATCCTGCTCTATGGCGCCCGACTCACGAAGGTCGCTCAACATGGGTCGCTTATCCTCGCGGCTCTCTGAAGCACGGTTGATCTGCGAAAGCGCTATCACCGGCACATTCAGCTCCTTGGCCAGCGCCTTGAGCGATCGCGAAATGGTGCTCACCTCCTGCTCACGGCTACCAAACTTCATGCCCGTGGCATTCATAAGCTGAAGGTAGTCGATTATTATTATCTTCACATCGTGCTCTCTCACCAGTCGGCGGGCCTTGGTGCGCAGCTCGGTGATGGAGAGGCCCGGAGTCTCGTCGATAAAGAGCGGCGCTCCGTAGAAGCCGTTGATGCGCGAATTCAGGCGGTCCCACTCATCGGGCGAGAGCTGACCGCTACGGATGGTCTCACCCTTAATCTCACACACATTGGAGAGCACACGATTCACCAACTGCACATTCGACATCTCAAGCGAGAATATGGCACACGGTATATTCAAATCCATAGCCATGTTCTTGGCCATGGAGAGCACAAAGGCAGTCTTACCCATGGCCGGACGCGCAGCGATGATAATAAGGTCGGAAGGCTGCCAACCGGATGTCTTGGCATCAAGCTCCACAAAGCCGGTAGCCAAGCCCGAAAGGCCACCCTCTCTATTGGAGGCAATCTCAATCTGGCGCAACGCCTGATTAATGATTGCATCCACCTGCACCACATCGCGTTTAAGCTGAGTCTGCGATATCTCAAAAAGCTGACCCTCGGCCTCTTGCAGCAGGTCGTCGATATCGTTGGCCTCATCGAAGGCCTCCGTCTGCACCTTAGAGGCAAAGGTGATGAGCCTTCTGGCCAGATATTTCTGAGCTATGATTCGGGCATGAAACTCTACATTGGCCGCAGAAAACACCCTGGCGGTAAGCTCCGAAATAGCCACCGCGCCACCCACCGCTTCAAGGTTGCCGTCGGCACGAAGCTGCTCGGTGACGGTGAGCATATCTATAGGCCTCTGATTGAGTCCCAACTTGGCAATAGCCGCATATATCTTCTGGTGCTTGGGGTCGTAAAAGCTCTCCGGCACAATAAGGTCGCACACCTGAGTATAGGCATCCTTCTCGAGCATAAGCGCACCGAGCACTGTCTCCTCTATCTCCAGAGCCTGAGGCTGCAACTTGCCGGCATCGGCCCCGGGGGTGGGCAAATTATTGGGGCGATTGCCTTTATATCCGCGCTGTTGTGTTTCTTCCATTATAGAATCGTGGTCAATTATATAGGTGTAAGCAGAGAGGCACAAAGGCTATAAGCTCACAGGGCCTTCTCCGCCACAAAATTACAAATTTCTCTGCAAGCTATAGCCCCCGCAGAGAGTTTTTTATCATCAAGTTGCCTACAAGAGGCCGTCAATCATCAGATAGGATTCTAATAATCATAGCCATAATCGTCGGCATAATAATCATCCGGTGCATCGCCATAGCCCTCGTAGCCCGAATAGTCGGAAGAGGCAGCCTGCGGATAATATTGATAATCGGCCGCCGAAGCCGCCTCTGTATCGACATACGTCGTATCGGTCGGCACCGGCAGATTGCCGTAATCAAGAGTCACATATTCAGAATCGGCCACCGCCGCCGCGGCATCGTCATTTCTAAAATCTTTACACACCATAATAACCACCAGCAAGACAATAGCCACAACCGCCAAAACACTGGCAATAATCAAGCTATTGTCGCGCTTCTTATCCGGCCGCGGTCGCCCCGAGCCGGAATTTGGCAGCCCCTGTCCCGACTGCAACGGCGGCAACTCGTAGGCCGGACGCGCATCGCCACTTGAAGCTCCGGGGAGCGGCGGCGGGCACAATGAGCGCGAGCCGGCCGCGGGCAACGGCGGCGGGCTCAAAGGTCTCTGAGCCTGCGATGGCGGCTGCGGAGGCTCAACCACCACCGTGGTCTGCACCGTAAAAGTCACACCACAATTGCGACAGCAATACCGACCCGCTGCCAGCTGCTCATAATCCGAGCATCCACATCTCGGACACTTCAACATCTCATCCATGCTGATATTTTTTTGGTATTAAGACAGCTACAAATTTAACCATTAATTTCCGGAAGCCACCAAAGATTTTCAGAAAAGTTTGCAGATTTGCAGAATTGTGACTAACTTTGTGCCCGTAAAAACCGCCCCACAAAGGTGGGCAACGATGCAGAAATGGTGGAATGGTAGACACGAAAGACTTAAAATCTTTTGAAACGAAAGTTTCGTGTGGGTTCAAGTCCCACTTTCTGTACCAACAGCGCTTCCCCTCCGAAGCGCTGTATTTATTTCCCCCTCACAAACGAACTTTTCCACGCCTCCGAACGTTAATACATTTAATAACTCACAATATTAACTAACACATACCCTAAGAATATGAACCGCACAGACATCGAAACACTGCTTGCTCAAGAGATGGAATGCATCAAAGGTGGCATTTCAAGTGGCGCATGCCGCTGCAAAAACGGCGCCTCACAACAAGGCAAACCCATCAACAAATGCAAATCCGCAACAGATTCAAAAAGCACCACCTGCACCTGTCGCACCGGTGCAGCCCAACCCGCCCATCACATAATCTAACCCCATCCCCACAAGGGGGTGGATGATAATGCAACAAATGAGGCTGCGCCATATTTGAACTATGACGCAGCCTCATTATTCATTATGCGAGCCTGTCGATGTTGCATCCAATTGTAATTGCGACACCGACGACCTTACCTACCGGGCTTTATTTCTTAATCACATACTGAACCGTATGCGAAGGGTCACCCTTTTGCTTAGTTGTAATCACAATGGTCTCACCCTTCTCATATCTCTTCAGCTGATTTTCAATATCCGCATCAAGCTGCTTGCTGTCGAGCGGGCGCACATTAATATCTTTACCATTGGAAGTTACGGCACAATAGTCGGAAGCGACAAATTGCGCACCACTCTCACGAAGAAATGTCCTCAAAGAATCAACGGGGATATTCTCCATATTAACAACGGTGACACCTGAATTTTGGGCATCACATTTTGAGCACTGCGGCTCATTGGCCAATGCCAGACTCCCGACCACAATTACGGAAGCCACCAAAAGAATTGCTTTTTTCATTAGAACGATATATTAGAAGTTCCTATACATTTATGATAATCCATGATTGCATTAAGGACGGCAACTACGTCTCTATGTGAACAATACACGGAAATATTGGGTGAATTATTGTCGTCAAAAACGAGATGAAGTTCAACATTATCTACTGTTTTTGAAAAAATATCTTCAATCAAAGTCAGCTCACAATTCGAGCCGGAATTTTGCTTTACTTTAGCAGCATTTACGAGAGGCAAAACGATCCTGTCGACATAAACCATTCCAAGATTGTATAGCCGTTGCTCCTTTTCGCTAAGAGAAGCGATTTTAAGTCCACTGGAATCACCATTACCCGTCTTTGCGTTATAATAGCTCGTCAAGAACGTCTTAAATGAGTCCAACTGAGCCTGTGAAAAAGCTGCGCTCAACGTTTCATAGTTATAGCAATTATTCCAAAAAGGAGTGCCATATTCGGCCTCAATACTATCTTGATACTGTTCGTAGGCCTTTTCGTCTGTAGCAAGGTTCAACAAGTAAACTGCTTGTTCCTCCGTAATCGTTTCCACATCACCCCTGGTAATAGGAAAGCCCAAACGGCTCATTAAAATACTTAGTGAATTAGAAACTTTACTTGAATAAACGCTATAGAATTCATGTGAATTCTTACTAGTAATCTCGGCTGGTGAGTCATTGTTGCAACTTGATACTAGCGTCAAAGCTAAAAGGGATGCTACAATCGAAGTAGCAAAAGTAATTACTCTTTTCATGTGTAGTTAGTTTTTAAAATTTAAATATTAGGGTTAATTAAATAAATGTTGTAAAAGTCTATATGTACTAAACGAGCCTAAGCCTGACTTTGTTTTAAGCCACGATGTTAATTGTTGTTAAATCTACAACACTCCCTGAACATAGGCACGCGCGTCATAGCTCAAACACACCCGACACACGTCTCTCACCGGATGGCGAGGCGAGCCGAGAGGCTCGCTATCACATCTCATTTGAATTTTTGCCCTCATTTCTCGCTTTAAATCAACGGCGTGATTCTGCGCGCATCCCCACAATGGCGCGGCCAAGCTCCCGGTAGTATTGCAAAACCTCTTGATTTACCTCGACTGCAGCTCCGGCCTCACCAGATATAATTCTGAGGATGACCGAGGGCGATGACAGCGGCCTAGGGAGGATGAGCCTTATTTGCATATTTCATGTATAGAAAATATGCATTTTGATGTCAGAGGCATGAAAACAGAAGCAAACAAGCGGAATTATACCGCCATTTAGGTGTTAAAATAAAGCGATTCTCAAAAAAAGTAAGATTTTTTGAAAAAAATTTTAGACTTAACAAAACAATTTACCGACTAAAACGTTACATATATAATTAACAGGCAAAATAAAGCTAACTGCCAACTATGAGGGATCCCAACAGTTTCTACTTTCGTTTGCCATAGTATTAACCATTTAAATCGAACCAATTATGGACGTTTTAAAAAATCTTGAGCTTTTGCTTTCCCAAGAAATGGAAAGCATTAAAGGCGGTGCAGGCAGTGGCGTTTGCCTTTGCATTTCAGCAGCAGCACAATTAGTACCAAGTTGTTCTTGCGATTCCGCTGCAGGACAAGTAACAACCGCATGCTCTTGCAAATCCGGAGCAAACCAAGCAAACTCTCAAGACAATCCGAGCACTTGCACTACCGCCACCAATTAACCGTTCCTTTTCAATCACATTTTTGATAGATTTAGGAATAACACCTCTTAGTGGGGCTAATTAGCTCTACCTATTTAGCTCCACTCATTATCTAATAGGGGCCAATTGGAAAACTCTTATTATTCCTTTCGGCCAAAAATTATTTTAACGCACGTATTTTATTAATTTCACACCGCACTTCTGTGTGGCGCAATTAACTAATATCAAAACAATGCCGACATTTATAAAACCTTCACAATTTTACACTTTGCGAAATGAGTCGGGATGCTCCTTCCTCGTTAAGATTGAAGGCATCACAAATCCATTTCCGCAAGATGCCACTGTGATTCAAATGCCGCCATTTCTTGGCTACATATTGAGCAATATAGGCAAATACGAATACACGGAAGCTTGTGAGAAAATCGGTGCTGCGCTAAATGTTGGAGCCTCTGCTGTGGGGAAATTTATCGACCAGCTCAAAGAAGCTGACGGGCACAAGAAATTCAACATCTCAGAAAAGGCATTTATCATTTTCCCGGAAAACCTTCTTCAAATTTCCGACACCCCCGACTGCAACGAATACTTCACCGACAAGAATTTTGACCCCTTGGCTGCGTTCACTCCCAAACGCCCCGTCATACCGTTTAACATCAATTTGATGATCACCGGCAAATGCACCACCGACTGCATCTATTGCTACGCAAACAGGAAATTGGGCAACGATCTTGACACCGATGAAATCCTTAGAATTGTGAAGGAGCTGCGCTCCACAGGAGTAGTTAATCTTTCAATCACCGGTGGCGATGTTTTTGCAAGAAAAGATTGGAAAGAGATTCTAAAATACGTGAGAGAGGTAGGCTACAAGCCATTCCTATCTACAAAGACCCCTCTAAATGAAGAGGAACTCCACACTCTTAAAGAGCTCAAATACGACAGCCTTCAATTCTCGCTCGACTCCATCAACGGCAACACTTTAGCCGACATGGTGAAAGCAAAAAACGGCTATTTAACCGACCTGAAGAAGATGCTGGATATTTGCGACCGGCTGGATATTAAAATTCAAATCCGGAGTGTGTTGACTTCACTAAACGGCAAAATTGAAGAGATAGAGAAACTTTACTCTTTCCTCTCAAGCCATCAATGCATAGCCGAATGGGATATCACCCCGGCGTTCTTCTCCGAATTCAAACAGAAAGAATATAACGCTTACGAAATTTCAAACGATTCGCTGACTAAAATTTACGAATTCACCCACAAGCCTGAGTTAAAACTCAAAATAAGTCTCAACAAAATGCAAGCCGACGGTTACAAGCTTAAACGCTATCCGGAGACTTCCGAATTTGTGGCACACAACCAAATATGTATGGGCAATTCATATTGTTTGTCCATCCTTTCCACCGGCGAATGTAATATTTGTGAAATGCTTTATCAGAATCCCGAATACCTTGTTGGCGACATCACCAAACAAAGTTTGAAAGAAATTTGGAACTCTGAAAAAGCGCTCAACCTCTATTGCCCCAAGCAAGATGAAATCACAAACGACTCACCTTGCAAAGAGTGCAACGACTTTGAATCTTGCAAAGCCACCTTTGGCAAACGCATCTGCTATGTAAACATCTTAAAAACAGGCGGATGCAAATTTGACCCCGACCCCGGCTGTCCGAAAGCCAAGAGTGTGGATTTGATTTTATAATAATCATTAGTGAATTAACTATTAAGGACAATAATCTTTTTAATTCTCTACATTATGAAGAAGCTACTATCTATAATCTGCTTATGCTCATCGCTCGCAAGCCTTGCCAACGGTGTAGACGGCAAAGTGATTAATACCGACTCCCTGAGCATCAGCAATGCCAAAATAACAGCCTTTTCGGCAACCCGCGACTCCATAGCCGCAACGCTAACTAATGAATCGGGCTTTTTCAACATCCCCGACAGCAACGTGGCCTGGGTGCTCATCAGCCACAAAGACTACAGCGACAAACTGGTGACCGTGAAATCGCCTCACTTAGGCGAAATAACCCTCACCAAGCCCCAAGAACTCGACGAAATTGTTGTGACACCGTCGGAAAAAACCGAGCATATAGACCACGATTCATACGTGCTCTCCAGAGACGAGATGAAAAACTACAACAACCTCTACGATGCTCTAAACATAATCCCGGGACTCGTGATCTTTCCCGACTACCCGGCCTACTTCCAGGGCTCGGACAATATCCTTTTCCTGCTCAACGGCAACGAGTCGAACAAAGAGGAATTGAAAACCATAGATAGAAATGATGTGCTCAGAGTCGACGTCTACTCCACACCCCCTCTGCGCTATATGCAATACTCCGCCGTGATAGATGTAATACTCCGCAACGACATCATTGGCGGTAACGTATATGTAGGCTTCGACGACCAATTCAACAAGCGAATCAACACTGACCACACTATCGCAGCCTACTACTACCACAATCGCTCTCGATTTGCCGTGATAGCTAACAATTCTTTGTTAGATAGCAAACGCACAAGAACCGACGACACCCTCAGCTACACATTCCAAGGCGAAGACTACTCCACCACACGCAAACAGCTGGACGGCACACAATATAATTCGGCAAACAATCTTACACTCTCTTACCAAAACAGAGTGGCAGGGGAATATATGTATTCCCTAACAGGAGGTATAGACTTTTCTCGCTCACACGACTATCAGCTCCAAAGCGCCGAGAACAACCATGGACTATCATTCTTCACCACCTCCCGAAATCGCAACGGATACGACAACATTTGGGGCCGCCTGCTAACCTCCAATCATTTCGGCGACAATCCGGAAGGCAACACCCTCAATGTGCACTTCTACTATTCACGCTACAACACCAAAGTATATTCATCTTACGCCGAACACGAAGATAAAGATATCACCACCCCCGAATCGGACATTTACTACACCGAATCAAACAACCGCTCATTAAGCTACCTATACTCCGGATATTTGCAATACGAGTTTGTGCCCCTCTCATTTGGCAAATTCAGCACATACGTGCAAGGCTACTACCAAAGCAATAAAAGCAAACTTGCCGAAAACCCGTTCTTCACCAACAAAGGCCAAGTCAAATTATTTGCCGCCCTCTCGGGCCGCGCGGCAAAATTCTTTTGGTACGGACGCGTAGGCCTCACCTGGTATTCTTCTAAAACCTACTTGCAAGAGTCAAGTTACAGGCACCTCTTCTTCGAGCCTTACGCACTGCTTTATTACTATCCTTCAAATTCAAGCTCACTGCAACTAAGCTACCGTTACTACGGCCACCAACCGGGAATAGACCAAATGTCGGAGACTGAGCAATGGATCGACGAGCATGTGGTGTACCAAGGAAATGCACTCCTAAAGCCCGCCAAAACCCACACAGTAACATTAGAAGCTCGATATTGGAACAAATACATTGACCTCACTTTCAACAACCAGTTCACCTACTCAAAAGGCTACATATGTCTATACTATGTAGACCGTCCGGAATACATACTTCAGACATACACCAACTTCAGAAACTACTATGGCTACGTCGGCTCTCTGCAAACGTCTATCTTCCCCCTTGGCAACCGCAAATGGACTATTGGAGCCATAATCAACTCAGGAGTCACAAAAGGCGAAAACGAATCTTACAAATGGAACGGCTGGCTATTCCAAATGATGCTCAGCTCATCTGTCAACATTAAGAAATGGAGCTTCGCCGCCAGCTACCAATACCCCGGCAAAGTGGTAATGAGCCAACTCATTAGGCCCAGAGCACAGTATTGGAGCGTGTCGGCCTACTTCCGACCCATCGATAACATGAACATCGGCCTAAAATGGATGCAGCCCTTCGGCAAAGACTTCAAGGAGAGCGAATACACCGTGAAAAGTTCACCCGTTCAGACCAATCACGTGACACACGCCTACGGCTGGGTGAACGGCCTGTGCATCTCCTTCTCCTACAACTTCTCATTCGGCCGACAGCCAAACGACCAAAACGTACTGGGCAAAGCCGATTCCGACTCCGGCATCCTCAAAAAATAGCCGGCAGCCAC
>CAYVAK010000044.1:0-2828 GCA_964448425.1 uncultured Sangeribacter sp. | reverse complement strand
TACTGGGCAAAGCCGATTCCGACTCCGGCATCCTCAAAAAATAGCCGGCAGCCACTTCGCCGCCCCAACTCCTATTGATGCCGCGCCACCCCAAATGGTGCGGCATCAACGTTTTCGCAAATAAACCAACGCCCCGCATAATTCGTGTCTTTAACAATCATTAACCGAAATCGGGAGGGGTAAACCAAATTTATCACTATATTTGCAACACCGGAAGCGCTAAGAATTAGCCTTCTTAACTCTATCCATTGAATCCCCCAATATTGATTATCCACAAATTATCAACAATAATAACCCCAAAACCAAGCCCATGAAAGTTACTAAATTTCTATTTGGAGCCATGTGCGCTCTATTAATCACCTCATGCCAAAGCAAAAAAAGCGAATGGCAAAACATCGACGATGTGAAAGTGAACGCCAACGGTGTAGAAGGCAAAAACGCCAACCTTATCTCAATCAGCAGCGAACAATGCACCCTCAGTGCAGCCGACCCTGAATTAGACAAGGAGAAAAACAACGTCACAATTAAAGTGACCCTCAAACTCAACGACTGGTTTAGCGACATCAACGACACCTATACCGAAGTTAAAGACCTCGATCCCGAAAGCTACAGCATCTACCCGCAACTCAGAGTCTACGACCAAGACGGCGACGAAATCGAATCGTTTGAATTAGGCACCGGCTCCCTCGGCTCAACCGCCGGCGACGAGTTTAAGAAATTCCTGAAAGCAGATCTCGGCACAGAGCAAGAATTCATATTCTCAGCAAATATCACCGACAACGAACAACTGCAAAAACTGTTTGCAAAAGCCAAAACATTCAAAATCACCGATATCGACGTAGACATCTACAGCAGTGACTCCGAAACAAGCGGCGAAGCGGCCGAAGCAACCGAAGAAGTAGGCAGCGGAAGCGACGATGAGAGCAATAGCGACTACGAGAGCAGCTCATCATCAAGCAGCTCCTCCGACTGGGATGAAGCCCTCGACTCCTACGAGAAATACGTCAACAAATTGACAACTCTATATAAGAAAGCCGCCAAAGGCGACATAAGTGCAGTAACCGAATACACCTCATTGATGAGCGAAATCGAAAGCCTCACATCCAAAATGGACGGTGCCAAAGGCGAGATGACACAAGCACAGCTCAACCGCTACTTGCGCATCACCAACAAGATGACCCAATCTATAGGCAGCCTCTAACCCTCCCCTCCTTCCCCCGATAAATCAACCCACCCAATAAGAGGGTGTGCCATCCCCCCGAATGGCACACCCTCTTCTGTCTTACTCTGAACAAAGTTGACTCATAAAAGAGTCTAAAATGATAAAATTTCAAAGTCTGCCGAGACAAAAACGGCAAACAATTCGGAACGAGGTCCTGCTACTTTATGCCGAGACGGACATGAGCTATGGTGAAATAGCTGAAATAAATGAAGTTCAGGTACGTACAGTTGCATATATTATTCGTAACTTCGCGTCAGAACTTCTTGAAACACCGATTATGCGCAAAAAGAAGAAAGACGCCAGCGCCGAAGATTATGATGCCTTGCGCGCGGAGATTACCCGTCTGAAGAAGGAGCTGCGATATGAGAGACTGCGCTCCGAAGCGCTCGACACAATGATTGACGTTGCCGAGGAGATGTTCAACATCCCGGTAAGGAAAAAAGCTGGCACCAAACAGTAAAAAGCCTGCACGCACATCGTTCGGAGACTGCTACAGTCGCCGAACTGTGCGGGCTGTTTGGTAAGAGCAAGCAGGCATATTACAAACACGACTACGACATTGATCTGCGCCGTATGTCCTTGGAAGAGTTCGCCGTACAATTCATACGAGAGGTCAAGTCCAAGGATCCTGGCATAGGTGGCATGAAGGTATGGGCGATGTATTGCCGCACGTTCCCGGATTGCGATCGTATCGGACGTGACCAATTCTGTGATATTTTCGACTGCTACGGATTCAAGATACGCCGCCGCAGCAGGGTGCGTACGACTGACTCTCGCCACAACAATCCTACGTATCCCAATATAGTCAAAGAGATTATTCCGGCACGCTTTGGCGAGATTATCGTCGGCGACATTACGTATATTCCCTTGGAAAGCGTAGATGGACAACGAAGATTCTGTTACGTCAGCCTTCTGATGGACTCCTATAGCAAGATGATCCTCGGTAGTAGCGTAGGCATGACTCTTGAGGCCAAATACCCTATGGAAGCCTTGTCTTTAGCGATAAAACACCTTACAGCATACGGAGTTGAATTATCTGCTACAATACACCATAGCGACAGAGGTGTACAATACACCTGTTCGGACTACGTCACAGAACTTAGAAAAAGCAACATGATGATAAGTATGACTGAAAGCGGCAACCCCAAGGACAATGCCGAGGCAGAACGCATAAATAATACGCTTAAGAATGAACTTTTTAAAGATATGATTTTAAAGATATAAGCCACGTAAAGGAGGCTCTAAATAAGGCCGTCATGTTCTACAACAACGAGCGGCCGCATCTAAGCCTTGAGCTGCGTACACCTGCGGAGGCGGCAAATGAAACCGGACGTTTCAAACGGCAGTGGATCAGCTACCGCGAGCGAGCCATTGACGCCATGAGCACTGACAATATAGGTAAGGCCACCTTGGGAAGGGCAACGGGATAAAAAATTTTTTGTAACTTTGCCCATATCCCTGTTAGTAAACCCAACTCAGCTAAAGAGTAAACAACAAACAGTAAACATACTAATTCGAGTCAACCTATTTCAGGAACGGACAAAAACACCACGGACACTTACAAAGTGGCTTATTGGTTTGCAACTTTATTATTGTTGTTGTACTT
>CAYVAK010000043.1:0-15305 GCA_964448425.1 uncultured Sangeribacter sp. | reverse complement strand
TCGGGGGTGGCGCCGGCAGCTTGGGTGGTGGGCATGAGTGGGTGGAGCGACTCCAGGGCGGAGGCTGTGAGGGTGGATATTTGTGGGCGGCCGGCGGCCATAACTTGCAGTGATGATATGTTTTGCGGCTCTTCTACCGGTGTGGGGAACACACAGAAATGCGAGTCGGCAATCTGCTCCAGCGGGTCGCGACGCCACCCCTTCCAGTCTATAATATTGGTCACACCCAGCGACATGGCGAGCCTATGGAGTGAGTCGACATAGTCGGCGGTGCCGGTGCCCACAATGCGCAGCCTTATGCGTTTGCCTTTCAGCTCCACCAGAGCGCGAATCAGATATTCGAGCCCCTTGTGCGGAGCCAGGCGCCCCACATAGGCGGCCACAATTGGGCCTTTCTCCGGCTCGCTTTGCGGGGTGGGGGTGTTGAGCAGTGAGCGCCCGATCACTCGTATGCGCTCTTTGGGGAAGGGCAGGTTGCCGTGGGGCCACGATGAGAGGAAAGTGAGCATGGCCTGTTGGGTGGGGAAGATTTGTGTGTCAAGGTTGCGATACACTCTGCGCAGGAGGCGGTCGTTGCGCCCCTTGACGCAGCGGTGGCGGGTCATAATCACCTTTACGCGTCGACGCTGGCCGGAAAGCTTCCTTGCCACAAGGGCCAGGAAGGCGTCGCGATAGTTGTGAGTGTGGACCACAATCGGCCCCTTGCGCCGCCTGATGTGCTGGGCCAGCGCAAAGGCGGTGGTGAAGTCGGAATAGCCCGAGAGGGCTGCGTGGTGAATCTTTATGCCGCAGGCGGCTATGATGGAGTCGACGGCTATGGCATCGCGAGTAAAGATACTCACGTTCCAACCTTGGTCGAGGAAGTGCAGGCAGATGTCGAGTGCATATTGCTCTCTGCCGCCCCATGATCCTCCCGATAATATATGTATTAAGTGTATGGGCACTGTGTGTGGATTGCGAAGTGTGTAGAGGTGGGGCTGTGCCGGCTTTTGAGGGGGAGGAGGGTTAGTTGCTTTGAGCCAGCAGCAGCTTCAGGTCGATGGTAGGCAGCGATGTGCGCATACCTATAATTTTGTCTGTGAGGTGGCCTTGATAAATTGCCACGCCCTTTTGCACACCATGGTTGGTGGCTATCATGGCGTTGGCGCCGCCGCAGATGGTCATCTCTTCAAAGAAGTGAATCAGCGGGTTGGAGATGCCCATGGCCACAGTGCGAGGCACTGATAGCGAGGGGGTGGTCTCTCTCAGGTCGAGCAGATACACGCTGTCCTTCATAGCCACCGACAGCTGCTTGGGAAATTCAAAATAGTTGGTGCATTTGTCCAGTAGAATCACATCGGCGCTTTTCACCTTGTTGAAGAGCACATGCGGGTGAATCACAGATGTTTGCAGGTGGCAGTTGCAGGTGTCTTGTGCTTTGTAGAGGGCGGCGACATCATTGTCCATAAGGGTGACATTTGCGCCTATGGCCATAGCTGCGCGGGCAGCGCTTATGAGCTTGTAGCCGTTGCCGATAATCAGCACCTCGCAGGGGTTGATGCCGGCCACTCCGGAGAGCAGCACACCTTTGCCTTCGCCCAGGTAGGAGAGGCCCTCTTGGGCATAGAGGATGGCGGCGCGGCCGTTGATTTCGTCAAGGATGCGGGCAAAGATTCTGATATCGTTGGACGAAGCGAGGTCGTCGAGCAGCAGCAGGTTCACTTTCTTGTCCAGAAGTGCCTCCACCACCTCACGCTCAAAAAGCAGCGTATCCATCAGGGAGATAAGGGTTGCGCCCTTCTTGAGGCTGCTGATGTCGGCCACCGGTATAGGCCTCACGGAGATCACCACATCGGCTTTCAGCGCATCGCCGCGCTTGCATATTTTGACATCCGAAGCAGCATATTCGCTGTCGGAATAGTTGATGTCTATGCCGGCCTTCTCTTCCATGAGAATCTCCACTCCCGAAGAGGAAATCATTCCGCAGGCTTCCGGGGTGAGGAAAAGGCGGGTCTCATCCGAGTCAGGGTCATTGCCCAAAATTCCAAGTGTCATGACCCTTTTGTGGGTCTCTACGGGCGCTTGTTGGGGCGCCGGGGTTGGTGATTGGAGCGACATATCTGGTTGTGTTTGTTATGGTTAATCTGTTAATGCCGGAGCAAATTGCTCCTTGAATTTGGCCACACTCTGAGCTATCTCCTCGGCATTTTCGAGCAGTGAACTCTCGAAAGTGGCCTTGGCGAGCGAGTAGTATTGCTCGCGACTGCGGGCAAGGACCAAAAATTTCTCTTCAATCTCGGGCTTGCTCAGGTGGGCAAAATGCGGCCTGTGAGCGCGGCCCTGCCAAAGACGTTCTATTTGCCTGGTGAGCGAAGCTTGGAGCCATATGGTGAGCCCGTGGGCGTTCATAAGCTCCATGTTGCCCTTATAGCAGGGGGTGCCGCCCCCACATGCTATGATGATGCCCGAGCTTTTAGCCCCTCGGGCTCCCCGGCCCTCTTCTGTGGCGGGTGTAGGGGCAATGAGCTCTACGAGCTCGCGGTGCTCAAGTTCGCGAAAGTAGTTCTCGCCTCGGCTCTCAAATATTTCGGCGATTGACATTGAGAGGCGTTGCTCTATATGGTGGTCGAGGTCTACGAATCGGCAGCCCAACTCCCGGGCCAGGGCGAGGCCCAGAGTGGTTTTGCCGCAAGCCGGCAGACCTATGAGAAAAATCGGTTGCATATATCAAGGTTCTAACTCGCCTCGGGGTGGAGAGGGAGGTTCTAACTCGCCTCGGGTGGGGTGGAGGCTCTCACAAGGCGCTTATTTGATGCCTAAGGCTCTGCCCACACCGCTGTAGCCCACGGTGAGGCCTATCTGCCAGCCGCCGAAGTGGCGTGTGGCGTCGGTGTAGACGGCGCGTGTGATATAGGGGTTGAGGCGCAGTGAGGATATATATTCTTCACGCATGCTTCCAAAAATCGGGAAGGAGGTCACGGTGGAGTGGAAGTGCCATTCAAAAATCAGTCCGGCGGTGAAATTAAAGTCGTCGAGCATCATGCGTTTTTGCAGGCCGTCGAACACTATCTGCGAGGTGGTGGGGTCGGCCGGGCGGGCGGTCCAGCTGTAGGAGGTCCACATGCCGCCCACATAGGGTCGGAGTATGAAGTGCTTGGTGTCGAGTACATTATAGCCCAGGCCGAAGCCCAGTGTGAGGTAGTTGGCGTTCTTGACGTTGGCGCGATAGTTTTCCGCCTCATATTCCGGCTCCACGAGCCAGGGGTCTTTGATAGAGGGGCTTGCGTAGGTTATGGAGCCCTCCAGGGCGAAGCGATGCCAGCTCACAGTCAGTCCGAATGTAAAGTCCCAAGCGGCAGAGAAATAGTCGGCAATCTTTCCGGTGGGTAATGTGGCGCCGGTGCCCACCCACAGGCCGTAGCGCACCGGTGAGGGCACCACCTCAGGCACATCGGGCGAGCCAATCTCCTCGAGTTGGCGGCGTATCTCGTATTCCACCAGCTGGAGCTCGTTGTCGTTGGTGCCGGCTTGGGTGTCGTCGGCGATACGTTGCCACTGTGAGGCCATCAGGTTGCGGTAATATGTGAGTCGGCGGTCGGCCTCAATGCCGTTGATGCCGCCGGCGAGCTCATTTTGGAGCTTGCGAGCCAGCAGCTCACATAGGTCGAATTGCGCCTGGAAATAGCGGAGTTTCAGGGGAGTGCGGTCGGCCTCGGCGGCGTATGAGCGCCCCGGATACATCACTGCTTGAGCTTCCATTGAGAAGCCCGACGATGCAGCCGGCGAGGTGGCCTCTACTTTGCTTGTCGACACGACTATGTCGGTGGTCATATAGGCCGACGACCCATCAAGCAGCGGGGTGGCTTGGAAGAGTGTCCAGTCGATGGGGCCTTTCGACCATGTGACGGCTTCAGCGCTTTCAGAAGCGGAGAGGGATGCTGAGGTGGCAAGGATAGCTAAAAGTGTCCACAAAAATCTCATGTTATTCTGGCTTTTTAGGTTTATGGACGTAAAGTTAGAAAATAATTTTGACAATTTGTGCATTACTCATAAAATTTGTGCCCCCTCACCCCCTTTCAGCCGCCCCGAACGGCCTCGAAGGGGTTGCAGAATCTGCAATAAATTGCTAATTTTGCAGATTAAAGTGCGCCCTGATGCGCTCGGTGGGCCCGTAGCCTTCCTTGCTGTATCAAAGACGCAATAATTAATAGTGAAATCAAATAATTAAGCGAATAATATGCTATTCACTCGGAAGTATAATCTTATTAACAATCTCACAGGCTGGGCAGTGTTTGTAATTGCGCTGCTCACCTATTGGCTCACTCTTGAGCCTACCGTTTCTTATTGGGATTGCGGTGAGTTTATCTCCCAAGCCGACAAGCTTGAGATTGGTCACCCACCGGGCAACCCGATTTTTATGCTCACAGCGCGCTTCTTCAGCAACTTTGCCTTCGGCAACCCCATGCGCGTGGCGCTGATGGTCAATGCCATGAGCGGATTGCTGAGTGCCCTCACCATCCTGTTGCTTTTCTGGACCATCACCCACCTTGCCGGCAAGCTGCTCATTAAGGGCAAAACCACCGAAGGCATGACTACCGCCAAATATCTGGCCATCATGGGTAGTGGTGTGGTTGGTGCGCTGGCTTATGCATGGAGCGACACCTTCTGGTTTTCGGCCGTTGAGGGCGAGGTCTACGCCTTCTCCTCCTTCTGCACCGCCCTGGTGTTCTGGCTGATACTCAAATGGGAAAACCGCGCCGAGCAGCCCCACAGCGACCGCTATCTGGTGTTAATAGCTTATATCATAGGCGTCAGCATCGCCGTCCACCTGCTCAACCTCCTGTGCATCCCCGCCATAGTGCTGGTGTTTGCCTATAAGAAGTGGAGCAACCTCAATGTCAAGAAGTCGCTGCTCGCCCTGCTGGTGAGCTTCGCAATAATAGTGTTGGTGCTCTACGGCCTTGTGCCCGGCTTCATAAAAGTCTCCGGATGGTTCGACATCTTTGCAGTCAACACTCTCAACCTCCCCTTCAACTCCGGTGTAGGTGTCTACACAGTGCTCGCCATAGCATCATTTGTGTGGGCCCTTTGGGAGCTACACACCGAGCGCTCGCATAAGCGCATACGCATTTCGGTGTTTGTGGGCGCACTCTTCTCCGGTATGCTCTTTATCGCCTCATGGGTTGTTACCCTGCTGCTGCTTGCGGTGTTGGCCTATTTCATGTTCTTCGGCTTCAAAAAGCTGCCGGTGCGCTGGCTCAACCTGGCCATGTGGAGCATATTTGTGATTTTCATCGGCTATAGCTCTTACGCTCTGATACTTATCCGCGCACATGCCAACCCGCCTCTCAACCAGAGTGCCCCCGACAATGTGCTCACCCTCTCAAGCTATCTGAGCCGCGAACAATATGGCGAGACTCCTCTGCTCTACGGCCCCACCTATCAGGCCACTTACCACTATGTGGTGGACGGCCACGGCGACATACCTCTGGGCGACTCCGAGGTAGTGCCCGATGTGCCCGACTATCGCCCCAACTTCAAAAAAGGCAAGGCCAATGTCACCAAAGGTGTGCCCGGCGCATCGGTGGTGTCGCCCCTGGGCTATATGTCGGCCGATGAGCTCGCCAAAGCCGGCAGCCTCGCCCGCCGCGGAGGCGACTACTATGTCACTGCCGACTACGAAAGCGACATAGAATATGCGCCTTCCATGAACATGCTCTTCCCGCGCATTCACAGCCATGTGCCTTCTCACAAGGCTGAATATGAACTTTGGGTGCCCTCCCTCACCGACCCCGACCACGAGGCCACTACCATCACCGCTTTCAACCCCGAAACCGGCCAAGAAGAACCGCTCAGAGAAATATCGCAAGAGAGCCTTGACTACAACGAGGCACTCGGCCAATATTACTTCAAGAATGTCCAGACAAGTGTCAAACCTACATTTGCCGAAAACCTTCAGTTCTTCTTCAACTATCAGATTAACCATATGTATTGGCGCTACTTCCTGTGGAACTTTGCAGGCCGCCAAAACGACTACAATAATCAGCGCGGAGAAAAAGACCTGGGCAACTGGATCACCGGCTTCAGCTTCTGGGACAACGCCCGCCTGGGCGACCAAAGCCTCCTGCCCGATGCCCTGGGCGAAGGCAATGCCGGCCACAACGTGTTCTATTGCCTGCCGCTCATCCTCGGCTTGCTTGGCCTCTTCTGGCAGGCCTTCCGCGGCAAAGAGGGCATCGAACAGTTCTGGGTGGTGTTCTTCTTCTTCTTCATGACCGGTATCGCCATTGTGCTCTACCTCAACCAGCCCCCCATGCAGCCCCGTGAGCGCGACTACGCCTTCGCCGGATCCTTCTATGCCTTTGCCATTTGGATTGGTCTGGGTGTCTCCGCCCTCTGGAAGCTGCTCATCCTCGCCCTGGAGAAGATTGACAGCAAGAAGGGTGGTGCCAAGGCAAATGCCGCCTCTACTGCCGCCCGCCCAGCTGCCGAGGCTGACGAAGCTGAACTCGAAAATTCAAAAATAGGCCTCAGAGCCGCCATCATAGCTTGTGTGCTCGGCCTCGTAGTGCCCGTTCAGATGGTGTCGCAGACCTGGGACGACCACGACCGCTCCGGACGTTATGCCGCCCACGACTACGCTATTGACTATCTGGAGAGCCTCGAGCCCAACGCCATCATATTCTGCAACGGCGACAACGACACATTCCCCTTGTGGTATGCTCAAGAGGTGGAGGGTGTGCGCCCCGATGTGAAAATCATCAACCTCAGCTACTTGCAGAGCGACTGGTATGTGAACCAGCAGCGCCTGCGCACCTACGACGCACCCCCCGTGAAGCTCACCGCCTCGCCTGCCGATATTGCCTACAACCGCCTGGCTCTGGTAATGGCCGACGGTGGCGACAACACCGACACTCAAACTCCGGTGACCCTCATCAACGCCCTCAAGGCCCTCTACAGTCGCAACGCCAAATACAACGACTACGGATATATTGACGCCCCCTATACCAACACCTATATCCCTGTAGACAAAAAGGTGGCCCTGCAACGCGGCCTCTACAACCCCGAAGACCCCGACGGCATCTTAGATCAGATTCCGGTGGACCTCAGCTCCATGTCGCGCGGCCAAATATCTCTGTCGCAAATCATGATGCTCGACATCATTGCCACCAATGCCGCCAACGGCTGGCAACGACCCATCTACTGGGCCCTGACCGTGGGCAGCGACCAATATGAGATATTTGCTCCCTATCTGCGCAATGTGGGCATGGCCTATCAGCTCGTGCCCTATGTGGGCAACGCAGCTCCCGACCCCGAGCGCTCCTACAATGTGATTAAGAACAAATATCGCTGGGGCGGTGCCGACGCCGCCGGCCGCAAGCCTTACTTCGATGAGACCGCCGGCCGCATGGCTTCAGGCGTGAGAATGACCGCCATCGACCTCTCAAGCCAATTCCTGGAGAACGGCGCCCGCTACAAAGAGAATGCCGACAAGGAGGCGCAGGAGGGCAACAAGGCCGGTCAGGCCGGATGGCTCGCTCGCAGCACCGACGCCTACAAGAAGTGCATCGAGATGCTCGACCTTGTCACCGCCAAAATCCCGGCTTCCACCTATCCCTTCACCTTCCTCGACTATTACACCATAGGCCTGAACTATTGCGACGCCGGCAAGGCGCTGGGCGACAAGAAAGCCATTCAGCGCGGCTTGCAGTGGCTAAAAGACGGCATGATGGTCTATGGCAAGAATGTGAACTATGTGGCTAAGCTCATTGAGAAATATGGCAGCGCCGTGCAAGTGGTCGATGGGCAGTCGTATAGTGTGCCCTACATGCCGGCTGTGAGCCTCTCGCAAGAGAATAAGCAGATTCTGGCGCTCTACTATCGCCTCATCGACGCCTACGAGGAGTATGCCGGTGCCAACAGCGCCGACGCCGTGCTCAAGCAGGCCAAAGTGAAGCTGCGCAAACAGCTCAAGAGCTACTACGACCTGGTGACCACCGGCTCTACCGGCTACGACGAGGAGTATGCCGGCTCCGACGGTGCCTCCGCTTCGCCCGAAGACCTCCAAGCCTACATACGCCAGCAGATTCTCTCTTATGTCGACGACATCAAGACCATGCAGCAGGCCGATGCCGCTACCTACGCCACCATCGACCCCAACCTCCAGAGTGCCGACTCGCTCTTCTACTATCTGGTGATGTACTACGGCGAGCAGGGCGGCGATGTGGCCTCCTTGGAGCATGAACTCGACTCCTTGGGCGTGAATCTCACCCGCTCCAAAGAGCTCTACGATGCCTTTGAGCGTGCCAACCCCGACCTATTTCAACGATAATGCTCTTGGGCGGTAGCTCCGGCTCCGCCCAAGCCTATTCAAACATATAAACTTATAAGCGTGCTAATAGAGCGACCGCCACGATTCTTCCGGGCTCTGGTGCCCTCCGGCCACTTCCGCCTCAAGGGTGAGGCCGGTGAACGGAAAGTCTACCTCACATTCGACGATGGCCCCATACCTCAGGTCACACCCCGTGTGCTCGACCTGCTCGATGCTTACGGCATCCGCGCCACCTTCTTTATGGTGGGCGACAATGTGAGACGCCATCCCGAGCTCCTGGATGAGGTGCGCCGAAGAGGCCACGATGTGGGCAACCACACCATGCACCACCTGCAAGGCCAAAAAGTCACCACCATGCGCTATCTGCGCGATGTGGAGGATGCCAATCAGCTCATCCGATCGCCTTTCTTCCGCGCCCCTCACGGCTGGCTCCGTCCGCGCCAAGCCATGGCCCTGCGCAAGAAATATAAGTTGATAATGTACGACCTGGTGACTCGCGACTACTCACGCCGACTCACCGCCCCCGAGGTCCTGGACAATGTGAAACGCTACAGTCGCCCCGGATCCATAATCGTGTTCCACGACAGCCTTAAAAGCCTCCCAAGGCTCTTTGAGGCCCTCCCCGCAAGCATTGAGTGGCTTAAAGCCGAAGGCTACGAGTTTGCGACTCTATCTGATTATTTCGGCTCTGTATAATGCAATTACTATTATGGAAGAGATCTCTGCACCTAAGGTGCTGGTGATTGGAGCCGGTGGCTTCTCCGGCGGTTTCCTGGTCCAAGAGGGACTCCGCCGCGGTTGGCAAGTCTGGGCCGGTGTGAGAGAGTCTACCTCGCGCCGCTACCTCACCGACAGCCGCATCCACTTCGCCGTGTTCGACTTTGAAAGCCCCGCAACCCTTCGCGACAGCCTGAGCCGGGCCCTGCAAGAGGAGGGCGCTTGGGACTATATAGTCTACAATCTCGGCGCCACCAAGTGCCTTAACTTTGCCGACTTCAATCTCATAAACCACGACTACCTGCTTTGGACCCTCGATGCCCTCAAGGAGCTCGAGGCTGTGCCCGCCAAGCTGCTATTCATCAGCTCGCTCTCTGTGATGGGCGAAGGCGATGAGAAGGGCTACACCCCCTTCTCGGAGTCGATGATTCCCAATCCCAACACCCGCTACGGCACCTCCAAGCTCAAAGCCGAAATGGCTCTGGCTGCAAGCTCTGTGCCCTACATCGTGTTTAGAGCCACCGGCATCTACGGCCCGCGCGAGAAAGATTACTTCCTGATGTTCCAAAGCATCAAGCGCGGTGTAGACTTCTCGGTGGGAATGCGCCGCCAAGAGCTTACATTTATATATGTGGAAGACCTTGCCGCCGCCGTCTACGATGCCCTGGAGCGCAGCGCCACCGGCACCACCTATCATATCTCCGAGCCCCGCTCCTACACTCAGAAAGAGTTCCGACAGATCAGTGCCCAGGTGCTGGGCCGGCGCCATGTGTTGCCCGTCAAAGCCCCGCTGTGGCTGCTCAAAGTGGTATGCTCCGTGGCCGGCCGCATCGGACAATTAAAAGGGAAGCCCTCCACCCTCAACCGCGACAAATACAAAATAATGCGCCAGCGCAACTGGCGTGTCGACATAAGCCGGGCCCGCCAAGGCTTCGGATTCTCACCGCGAGTCTCCCTGCGCCAAGGAGTGGCTCGCAGCGTAGAGTGGTATAAGCAAGCCGGCTGGCTTTAACCTCCTCTCTCAATTCTCAATTCTCAGTTCTCAGTCTTACCTCTTACCTCTTCCCTCTTCCCTCTTCCCTCTTCTCTCTTCCCTCTTCTCAAAAAATAACCGAATTTCCAACGCCTCCGCACTCAGTGTCTATCCCCGTGGCTCACACCGCGCCTGCCGGGCAGCCTGCCGAGGCAAAAGAATGAGCGATGCCTGATTCATTACAAAATATAACATTCGACCCCGCAATATCCGGGCAGCTCGACGCTATTGAGGCCGACTTCAAAGCCTCGCAAAGCCGCAGTGAGCAGAAGGAGAAACCATCACGCGCCGACCTTCCCCGCCGCGATGTGAGGCAGCTTATCGACACCCTGCCTCAGCTCCAAGACGCTCCGCACCACAAGAAGGTGCTCATGCTCACCGCCCACAAAGAGCCGCAGATGCCGGTCTCTACACGCTCCACCGGCTCCCCCGTCACCTCCTGGATTATAGTGGGCCTGGTGGCCCTGTTCCTGCTGGTGAGCATGCGCTATCGCACCAACTTCAGCTTCTTGCGCGGCATAGCCTCCCAGCTCCTCAGCCACAGGAAAAGCAAACGAATGTTCGACGACACTGTGCGCGAGACCTCCTTCCTGATTATGCTCAATCTGCTCTGTGTGGTCTCAGTGGGAGTGCTCCTCTTCGGCGCATTTGAAATCATGCACCCCGAGCTCAAAATGGCCCCACGCTGGTATGCCGCCCTTGGAGTGGTGAGCGCCACCGTGGCCGTCTACTACATATTTCAGTGGCTGCTTTATATGCTGATAGGCAAAGTATTCACCGACAAAGAGTCGGCCGACCTCTGGCTGCGAGGCTTCAGTGCCGGGCAGGGCATCCTTGGCATAGTGCTTTTCCCCCTGGCTCTGGTAAGCATCTTCTATGCAAAGGCCCTCACCGGGCTCGTAGTGGCCGGTGGTGTGGCTTATCTGTTGGCCCGATTAATCTTCATCTGCAAAGGCGTGATGATTTTCTCGAAGAAATATACGTCATATATGCCATTTTTTTACTACCTTTGCAGCGCGGAAATAGCGCCCGTGGTCCTTGCCTACAACCTGGCTTGGTATTTTTGCACACTAACAGCCTTTTAGGTAACGCCCTGATTTAGCGAGCTTTCACACCGCCTCTTTCTCCTCGCCAAACCTAATTTATGCTCCTTGCTTAACAAGCCATAAGAGAAAGTTAATGGAAATAAAGAAAATCTTAGTATCTCAACCTCAACCCACAGAGAAGTCGCCCTATGCCGATTTGGCAACACAATTTAATGTAGAAGTGGTGTTCCGCCCTTTTATAAAAATTGAGGGACTAACAGCAAAAGAGTTTCGCCAGCAGCGTCTCAACATAGCCGACTACACCGGCATTATTTTCACCTCCAAAGCCGCTGCCGACCACTTCTTCCGCCTTGCCGAGGAAACTCGTGTGGCTATCCCCGACACTCTGAAATATTTCTGCACCACCGAGTCGATTGCCAACTACCTGCAGAAATACATTGTGTATAGAAAACGCAAAATATTCTTTGGCCTGACCGGCCGCCTGGAAGACAAACAGCTCGGCGCCGCGTTTACCAAACACCATAAGGAGAAATTCCTCTTCCCCATCAGCGATGTGCACAAAGACAATGCAGCCGCTCTTGACTCCCTGAAAATCGACTACACAAAAGCGATTATGTATCGCACCGTGAGCAACGATTTCGAGCCCGGTGAACCGTTTGACTACGATATGCTCGTGATCTTCACCCCCGCCGGCATCCAGTCGCTCAAAAAGAATTTCCCCAAATTCGACCAGAAAAAGCAGAAAGTGGCCATAGCCTGTCTGGGCCCCGCCACCATCAAAGCTGCTGAAGAGGCCGGCCTCACCGTCGACATCAAAGCTCCGGCTCCCGGCACTCCCTCCATGCCCGCCGCCATTGCCGCCTATCTCAAAAAATAGGCCCGCGGCCCACTTTCTCAATGGCGCAATTAAACCATTGAAGTTAAAAATTGTCATAATAGCAGAATCGACAGAACAAACCAATCCTTAGGATGGTTTCTATATAAAACACCTAACCTGTGAAGGTAGGCTAAGTTGTAAAGATTTAATTAAACAATCTTTGCTTCATTAACCTTAAAGCGCTGCAAGCCGAGGCTTGTGGCGCTTTTTGGTTGTAGTCGCTGCGGCGCGGCCGCCAAAAAGGCTGAGGTTTCTGTGAAGAAAGAGGGCAAGTTTTTGTGAAGTTTTTGTGAAACTTAGTATAAATGTGTGAGTTTAAAAAAATTTTACTACTTTTGCAGCCGATTGGCAAACTTGTGTGCCGCGTAGGCACGAGGTGCTCATCAGCGCTGTAACAGCCAAATAGAAGATTGAAATGAAGAATTTAATTATAGTTGAGTCGCCCGCAAAGGCGAAGACAATTGAGAAATTTCTCGGAAGCGACTATAAAGTAATGTCGAGTTTCGGGCATATACGTGACTTGCGGAAGAAAGATTTCAGTATTGACTTAGATCATGATTTCCAACCTATCTATGAAATACCGACCGAAAAGAAGGAGCTCGTAAAGCAACTTAAATCTGAAGCAAAGAAAGCGGAGACTGTGTGGCTCGCATCCGATGAGGACCGCGAGGGAGAGGCTATAGCCTGGCACCTGTATGAGGTGTTGGGGCTCAAGCCGGAGTCGACACGCCGCATAGTGTTTCACGAAATCACCAAGCCGGCAATTCTTCATGCAATAGAAAATCCGCGCAACATAGACATCGACCGCGTCAACGCTCAGCAAGCTCGCCGAGTGCTCGACCGCATTGTGGGCTTTGAGCTCTCACCGGTGCTCTGGCGCAAGATTAAGCCCGCCCTCTCGGCCGGCCGTGTGCAGAGTGTGGCCGTGCGCCTCATATGCGAACGCGAAAAAGAGATTAAAGAGTTTAAGAGCGAACCGTTCTGGCGCCTCACAGCCGAATTCGGCCGCCCCGGCAGCTCCGATGTGGTGAAAGGTGAGCTCAACCGCCGCCTCTCTTCACGCCCCGAGGCCGAAGAGTTTTTGCAGCATTGCAGCAGCGCTAAATATAGTGTGGCCGATGTCAATGTCAAGCCGCTTCACCGCAGCGCTGCGCCTCCATTCACCACCTCCACCTTACAGCAAGAGGCCTCGCGCCGCCTCGGATTCACAGTGTCGCGCACCATGGTGATAGCCCAGAAGCTCTACGAAGCCGGTTTCATCACCTATATGCGTACCGACTCACTCAACCTCTCCGACCTTGCCCTTGCCGACATCGCCACAGATATCAAGAGCAACTATGGCGAGCGCTACCTGAAGACTCGCCGTTGGCACACCAACTCCAAAGGCGCTCAGGAGGCTCACGAGGCTATCCGCCCCACCTATATAAACCGTGAGCACATAGAGGGTACACCCCAAGAGCAACGACTCTACACCCTTATACGTCGCAGAACTCTGGCCAGCCAGATGAGCGATGCCGAAATTGAAAAAACAAATGTAGATATAAGCATTTCGGGCCGCAGCGAGCACTTCCAAGCTTCAGGCGAGGTGGTGACCTTCCCCGGCTTCTTGCGTGTCTACAGCGACGAGGATGGCGCCGAGAGCCACTTCTCCTCCGAGCATCTGCCCGCACTCGCTGTGGGCGATGAGCTCCGTGAGCAATCTATTGTGGCCACCGAACGCTTCACTCAGGCCCCTGCGCGCTACACTGAGGCCTCGCTGGTGAAGAAGATGGAGGAGCTCGGCATTGGACGTCCTTCCACCTACGCCCCGACCATCTCCACAATCCAGAGTCGCGAATATGTGGAGCGTGGCGAACACGAAGGCCGCAGCCGCGAATATTCGCTGCTCACCCTCTCGGCCGACGGCCAAATCACAGCCTCTACGGCCACTGAGAATGTGGGCTCCGACAAAGGTCGTTTGCTCCCCACCGACATAGGCCTGGTGGTCAACGACTTCCTTACACAGTATTTTCCCGACATTCTCGACTATAATTTCACCGCCCGTGTGGAGGAGAAATTCGATGAGATAGCTGAAGGCAAGCTCGCCTGGAATCACGAAATCGACGAGTTTTATCGCGGCTTCCACCCCGACATTGAGAAAATCTCGGCCATGCGCATGGAGCATAAGGTGGGCGAGCGAGTGCTCGGCACCGACCCTGCCACCGGCAAGCCGGTGAGCGTGAAGATAGGCCGTTTCGGCCCCTTGGTGCAGATAGGCGAGGGCAGCGATGAAGAGAAGCCGCAGTTTGCTTCGCTTCTCAAAGGCCAGAGTGTGGCCACAATCACCCTCGAGGAGGCACTCAAACTCTTTGAGTTGCCCCGCACCCTGGGTGAATTTGAAGGCAAAGTAGTGGTAGCGGCCATAGGTCGTTTCGGCCCCTATGTGCGCCACGACGGCAAATTTGTGTCGATACCCAAGAATCTCACCGCCCAGACCATCACCCTCGCAGAGGCGCAAGAGCTCATCGAGGCCAAGCGCAAAGAGGAAGCGAGCAAGGTGCTCAAGGAGTTTGAGGAGATGGAAGGTCTCCAGCTCATCAACGGCCGCTACGGAGTGTATTTGGCCTACAAGGCGCCCGGCGCCAAGAAGGCTGAGAACTTCAAATTGCCGGCCGGCATCGACGCTGAAGCTATCACCTTTGAGCAAGCACAGAAGATAATGGCCGATGCCGCCGCCACGCCCAAGAGTGGCACCAAGCGCAAAGCCGCTTCGCGCACCAAGTCGACCGCCAAAGCCACCGGCACCTCCAAAGCCAAGGCCACTGCAAAGAAGACAGCGAAATAGCATAAACCGCCCCAAAGTCACACGGATTAAACAATATCCGGAAAAGGAGGCTGTGTCAAAATAGACACAGCCTCTTAGTTTTTTCATCATCCCTACATGGTGAGTGGCTCACAAAAAAAGAGAGCTTGCTCGCGGGGAGCATGCTCTCTTATGGATTGGTTGCGATTACCTCCGGGGAGGCGTGCGCTTATTAACCGTTAACTTTCTTCATGTGAGCGATGAGGTCGAGCACTTTGTTAGAGTAGCCAATCTCATTGTCATACCAGCTGATTACTTTAACGAACTTGTCGGTCAAGTAAACACCGGCGTTAGCGTCGAAGATAGAAGTGAGGGGGCAGCCGAGGAAGTCGGAGCTAACCACTGCATCTTCTGTGTAGCCAAGTACGCCTTTGAGCTCGCCTGCAGCAGCCTCTTTCATAGCAGCGCAGATGTCTTCTTTAGTAGCGGGCTTAGCGAGGTTAACTGTAAGGTCTACTACAGATACGTCGAGGGTGGGG
>CAYVAK010000042.1:0-15411 GCA_964448425.1 uncultured Sangeribacter sp. | reverse complement strand
CTACAGATTAAGTCAAAGTGGCAGGGGAGCGTCGTGAGATGCACCCTGTTTCTTTATTTATTGCAATGCCCCCCTGACTCATAGCGAGTATATCAAAATCCGAACACAACCACACACATATAGCCGGCCGGTGGAAGAGCTGTTCGCTCGCCGCGCCATCCGGCTAAAAAGACAGGAGGCCGCGCCATAGCTAAGCTATGAGGCGGCCTCCGTATTGCTTATTAGAGTGGAATATTAGAGGTAGGAGAGGTTGATTTTTGAGAATTCGAGGTCTTCTTTAGCGCGTGAGAGCAGCGAGCTGTCGAGGCGAACGGCCTGACGGAGGTTGCTAATCACCATGTTCTCGTTGTTGGTGCGGGCACCGAGCACAGCCATCAGATAGTAGGTGGTGGCGTCGGGCGAAGAGATCGACGAGAGGGTGCTGCGAGCGGCGCTATAGTCCTTGTTGAGAATCTGCGCCAGGGCGGCGTTGTTAGTTTTGCTGTCGCCAAAGGCCGATACAGCCGACTGGAGGTTGCCCTGTGAGAGATAGTAAACGCCGAGAGCATCGGAGGCTTCGGGGAGGTTGGCCGACAAGCCGAGGCGCTCGTAGGCTTTGTTATATTTGCCGTTGACCATGTCGATGAGGGCGAGGTTCATCTCCGACTCCTTTTGAGTGGGGTCGAGGCGAAGGGCGTGCTCAAAGTTGGCCTGCGCGCCTTCGTAGTCGCCGGCCACGTATTGGGTGAGGCCGAGGTTGTTAAAGGTGCGATAGTCGGAAGGATAGAGCTCACAAGCGGTGTTGTAGATTTCCATCTTCTTGTTGTTGTCGTCGGTGAGGGTGGCCAGATATAGGATTTCGTCGACAGTGAGCGATTTGGGGTCGGAGTTGAAGAGCTGCACGAGTTCTTCGTCGCTTTTACCAATCACATTGATAGAGGCTTGCACGCGAGAGTAGCGCAGTTGCGGGAGAATTTGGTCGGCGAGCTCATCGAATACGCTTGAAAGGGTGCGGAGCTCTTTCTCGCGGAGCTCGGGGTCTTTTTGCATTTTCAGCACTTCGAGTATGAGGCCTTTATCTTGTATGTTGCTCTCTTCCACCAGCTTCTGGAAGCCGTCCCAGTCTTCAGGAGTAAATTGGGAGGTGAGCTCACCGAATTCGGTGATTTTATCTTTTTTGAGTTGCGACTCCATCAGAGAGGTGGTAGACTTTTCGCGTTTTTCAGCGAGGGCGGTGTTGAAGTCGAGAGCACCTTCGGGCGAAGCAAACGAGCTGATTTCCACGCCTTGAATTTGGCGGTCGGAAGCGGCGGCAGCCTCTTTGAGGCGGCGACTAAGGTCCTGGTAAGCCTCTTTAGATGTCTCCGATGAGCGCACATTTGCCTGATTGATAAGGAAGTGGATGTCGGCAGAATATTTTTCGTTGATCACACGCTGGAAGTTGTCTTTGGCAGTGGCGGGAGTCACGCTCTCGGCGGAGGCCAGGGTGGCGGTAGCGATCACACCGTTGCCCACTTTCACACGCGGCAGCACATACTGTTTGCCGTTCTGGTCTACCGCGAAGTCAAGATAGAGGTCGCTCTTGTTCATGGCTGTTTGATAAGCCACATTGAAGGGGATAGCCACAGAGCCGCCGTTCTGATAATTGACCACAGCACCATTGGCACGCGCCTCCTCACCCTGGATAATGTAGGGAGCGGAAGTGGTTTCACCACCGGAGTAGACCAAGACAGGGGTGACCTGCACTTTGGCATTTTTGACCATAAACTTGGCGGGGATGTTGCCGGTGATTGTAGCCGGCACATTTTGGCCTTGCACCTCCAGAGGGGTAGGGTTCACAGAAAAATAATCGCTCTTGAATTGCCCTAATTTCTTTGAGCAACCGGTGAGGGCCAAAGCGCCAACACCAAGAGTCACAATCATCAGTGTCTTATTCATATAGATATTTTGATTTAAATGTCGCAACTAAGGGGCGTCGTGGCAGCCGAAGCGGCCACCGTTATAGTCGCAAAATTAATTAAAATTTTGCAGTCTACGAACGTGATTTATTAAAAATTAGCGCCCTTAAGGCATGAAATTGGCTTAAATTCGGGTGCAAAGAGCGGCGGGGCGTTGCAAAATCCACAAATTATTGCTAAATTGCGGCTTTAAAAGGAGCCATGAACCACAACAAGCCAAAAGGAAACCTATTAGTGAGAATCTGGCGATTTTATCGCGACGGTTTTAAGGAGATGACCACAGGTAAATATCTGTGGGCACTGATTTTGGTGAAGCTGTTCATATTCTTTTTTGTGTTTAAACTTCTGTTTTTCCCCGACTTACTGGAGCGCGACTACGACAACGACGCCGACCGGGCGCAAGCCGTAAGGGCCTCGCTGCTCGATGAGTCGAGGCAACAACCACGTTAACCTCTCCGCCCTCACTTACGCGACAAATCACTAATACCAAACAATAATTAACCTTGAGGAACGCTCCGCGACACCCTGCCGCCGGCTCCTCCTAAAACAAAAACTCTACACAGTATGGATGAATTAATGAGTGTCGTCGACTGGTCGCGCTATCAGTTTGCACTGACCGCCATCTATCACTGGCTATTTGTGCCGCTCACCTTGGGCCTGTCGGTAATAGTAGCAGTGATGGAGAGCATCTACCTGCGCACAAAAAGCCAAAAATGGCTGGAAATCACCAAATTTTGGATGAAACTATTTGGCATCAACTTTGCAATGGGAGTGGCCACCGGTATCATTTTGGAATTTGAATTTGGCACCAACTGGTCGAACTACAGCTGGTTTGTAGGCGACATTTTCGGTGCCCCGCTGGCTATTGAAGGTCTGTTTGCCTTCTTCCTTGAAGCCACCTTCATAGCCGTAATGTTCTTCGGATGGAACAGGGTTAAGCCCGGCTTCCACCTTGCAGCCACATGGCTCACCTGCCTTGGAGCCACCATCTCGGCAGCCTGGATTCTGGTGGCAAACGCATGGATGCAACACCCTGCCGGTATGGAGTTTGACCCGGCGCAGATGCGCAACGTCATGGTAAGCTTCTCCGATGTAGCGCTCAACCCGGCAGCCGTCTCCAAATTCTTCCACGCCGTGTTCTCGGGTTGGGTGGTAGCGGCAGTGTTTGTAATCGGCATATGCTGCTGGCTCAAGCTTCGCAAGGCCGACGATGAGCTTATCGGCAAGTCGATGAAGGTAGCCTCAGTGGCCGGCATCGCCGGCATCCTGCTCACCGTAGCCAGCGGCGACATGGAGGGACGCATTGTGACCAAGAATCAGCCCATGAAGCTTGCCGCCATGGAGGGCCTATACCAAGGGAATGTGGCTCAATCATTCAACCTCATCGGCATCGTGAACCCCGACAAACGTGCCGACAACAACGAGCCCACCTTCCTCTTCAATGTTGAGATTCCGGGCGTGCTGTCCATCATGGCCAACCACGATCTGAACTCATATGTGCAGGGCATCAACGATGTGATTGACGGCCGCACCGTCACCGCCTCGGGCGACACCGTAATGGGCAAAAGCTACGCCGACCGCATAGCCTCCGGCAAGATTGCCCACTCGGCTCTGCGCGACTACGACAACGCCATGGCTGCCGGCGACAGCGCTGCCATGAACTCCGCCGCCCTCACCCTCAAAGAGCACTTCGACGACTTCGGTTTCGGATACCTCGACAGCCCCTACGAGGCTGTGCCCCCGGTAGCGCTCACATTCTATTCATTCCACGTCATGGCCCTGCTGGGCGGCTATCTGGTGGCCTTCTTCCTGGTGGCCCTGTTGGTAGCCTTCAAGAAGCCCAACTGGATGAATTGCCGCTGGATGCTCTATGGCGGACTCCTATCCATAGCTCTGGTGTGGCTTTGCAGCGAGTGCGGTTGGATCACCGCCGAGGTGGGCCGCCAACCCTGGATTATCCAGAACGCTATGCCCACAAAGGCTGCCATATCATTTATCAACCCCGCCACGGTGAAAACCACCTTCTGGCTCTTTGCAGCCATCTTCACCATACTCCTTGCCGCCGAAATCACCATCATGACCAAGGTGATTCGCAAGAAGCCCCTTGAAGCTGCCAACGATGCAAAAGAGCAAACCGAGACCCCTAACAACAATAAATAACCCTCTAAACCGATTCAGATCACTATGTCAGAATTAATTAATCTGCAAAACTACTGGTGGCTTCTCATCTCCATCTTAGGAGGTGTGCTTGTGGTGCTCCTTTTCGTGCAAGGAGGGCAAAGCATGCTCCTGTGCACCCGCAATCAGGCTCACAAAGACCTTATGATAAGCATCTTGGGCCGCAAATGGGAACTTTCGTTCACCACCCTGGTGGTGTTTGGCGGCGCCTTCTTCGCCTCCTTCCCGCTCTTCTATTCCACCAGCTTCGGCGGCGCCTACTGGCTCTGGATGCTCATTCTCTTCAGCTTCATTCTGCAAGCCGTGAGCTACGAATTTAGAGCCAAAGACGGCAACCTGCTGGGCACCAAGACCTACGATATATTCCTGCTCATCAACGGCCTTCTGGGCTGCGTGCTGCTCGGAGTGGCTGTGGGCGGATTCTTCTTCGGCTCGCCCTTCACTGTGACCATGGGCAACATTCTCAGCGGCGAACAACCCGTGATTTCGCAATGGGCTCCCACCCACGGACTGGAAGCCATTTGCAATTGGAAATGCCTGTTGCTGGGCGTCATGGTGTTCTTCCTGGCACGCACCAACGGCTGCCTGTACTTCATGAACAACGAGCCCGACAACAAGGAGTTTTTTGAGAGCAACCGCTCAAACCTCAAGGCCAACGCCATTATCTTCGTGGTGCTCTTCCTAATCTTCGCAGCCACACTGCTCACCTCCACCGGCTTGCAAGCTGCCGAAGGCTCCAATTCCCTCAGCCTTCACAACGACTTCACTGAGGTGGCAGCAAAATATTTTCACAATTACCTGCAACTATGGTGGGCCGCCGCTTGTTTGTTAATTGGAGTGGTTTGTGTGCTCTACGCCATTGGTCGCTCACTGTTTGCCAAACACTTCACCGGCGGCATCTGGTGGAGTGGCCTGGGCACATTCCTGGTGGTAATATCGCTGTTCTTTGTGGCCGGATATGCCGACACAGCCTACTACCCCAGCAGCATCGACCCTGCCTGCTCACTTACCATTCGCAACAGTAGCAGCAGCCTGTTCACTCTCAAGGTCATGACCTACGTCTCCTTCGTCATCCCCGTGGTGATAGCCTACATTGCCTACGTGTGGCGCAGCATGGAGAAGGGGGTCAGGAAACCCTAAAAAAAAGACTTCGACTCTTTTGAGATATACTATGAATAAAAAATTGAACATTTACATTGTAAATTCTTCTGAATATATAGAGGTTGAGGGGGGAAGCACCCTCCTCGACCTCTTGCCTTTACTCAAGAAAAAACTTTCGTTTGAGCCCATCAGTGCGCGTGTGAACAACCGCACCGAGCCGCTCACCTACCCGGTGTTCATGCCCAAGGCGGTAGAATTTCTCGACCCCTCGAGCGAATCCTCGCGCCGAGTGATGACCCGCTCGCTCTGCATGCTCCTCTACAAAGCGGTGAGAGCCGTCCACCCCTCCACGCGCCTTGTGATGGAACACAGCCTCAGCAACGGCTATCTGTGCCGCCTCTTCACCGAAGACACCGACTCCCCTCGCATTGTGGCCCCAAACATCAAAGGGCTCCTGGATGAGATGCGCCGCCTCGTGGAGCTCAACCTCCCCTTCGAGCTTCACGAAGACCTCACCGAGAAGGTGGCGCAACTATTTGAGCAGCAAAACCTAAACTCAGCCAAGCAGCTTCTGCTCACCTCTCACAACCTCTACACCACCTACTACACCCTCGACGGCCTGGCCGACATATACCCCGGCCCGCTGGCCCCCTCCACCGGCTATCTGAAAGTGTTTGACCTTCAGCCTTATGCCGACGGCATGCTCCTGCTGCCACCCGATGCCCGTGACATCACCGTGGTGGCCAAGCCGATCGACCAAAAAAAGATGTATGGCGCCTTCACCGAGCATCTGCACTTCAACCGCATTGTAGGGGTCAGCGATGTGGGTCAGCTCAATTGCGCCATAGAACACAAACACTCCTCCGACCTTATCAACGTCAGCGAGGCGCTGCACTCCAAAAAGCTGGCCGAAATTGCCGATGAAATAGCCCGTCGCGGAGCACAGGTAGTACTCATTGCCGGCCCGTCGTCGTCGGGCAAAACCACCACCTCCAAACGCATAGCCATTGAGCTGATGACCAATCTGCTCAAGCCAAAAGTAATATCGCTCGACGACTACTTTGTAGACCGCGAAAACACCCCGCGCGACTCCTCGGGCGACTACGACTATGAGTCGCTCTACGCACTTGACCTTCAACGCCTTAACAGCGACCTAAACCGCCTGCTCAAAGGCGAAGAAATCAACCTCCCCACCTATAGCTTCGAGCTCGGCAAACGCTTGGAGCCGCCACGCCCCCTTCACCTCGACTCCAACGAAGTGCTCCTCATAGAGGGCATACACGGCCTAAACCCCGAGCTGATGCCCGCCGTAGATGCCGACAAAGTGTTTAAAGTCTACGTCTCGGCCCTCACCACCCTCTCAATCGACGACCACAGCTGGATACCCACCTCCGACAACCGCCTGCTGCGCAGAATAGTGCGCGACCACAAATATCGCGCCACCTCGGCCCTGGAGACCATTCGCCGCTGGCAGTCGGTGCGCCGTGGCGAACATAAATGGATTTTCCCCTTCCAAGAGAATGCCGACGCCACCTTCAATTCCTCGCTGCTCTTCGAGCTCGCCGTGATGAAAGACTACGCCGAGCCGCTGCTGCGACAGGTGCCCCACGATGTGGTGGAATATGGCGAAGCCTCGCGCCTGCTGCGCTTCCTGAGTTGCTTCAGGCCCATCCCGGAGGCCCAGATACCCCCCACTTCCCTGCTTAGAGAATTCCTCGGAGGCTCCAGCTTCCACTACTAATATCCCCCCTTATCTCACGCCCCTAACTATGAAAATTATAGCCGACAAATATATCCCTTTCCTGCAAGGGCGCTTGGAGCCGTTTGCGCAAATGGAATATATCGACCCCTGCGACTTCACAGCTGCAAATGTCAAAGATGCCGACGCTCTTTTGATTCGCACACGCACCCGCTGCAACGAAGCCTTGCTCTCCCACTCAAATGTGAAATTTATAGCCACTGCCACCATCGGCACCGACCAGTTTGACATGCCCTGGTGTCACAGCCACGGCATATCTACCGCCAACGCTCCCGGCTGCAACGCTCCCGGTGTGGCGCAATATGTGTGGTCGGCCATCCTGCGGTCAGGCCGTCGCTCCGAGGCTACAACCGTGGGAGTGGTGGGATGCGGCAATGTGGGCCGCATAGTGGCTGAATGGGGCCATAAACTGGGCTTCCGCATCCTGGTCAACGACCCGCCGCTTTGCGCCGCTCAGCCCCAAATAGCCGCACAATATCCATATGAATTTGTGAGCCTGGAGGAGCTGCTCAAAGAGAGCGATGTAGTCACTCTGCACACCCCGCTCACCAAAGAGGGCCCGCACGCCACATTCCACCTCATCACCTCCCCGCAGGTGAGCCTCATGAAGCCCGGCGCCACACTGATTAACGCCGCCCGCGGCCCGGTGATCGACACCGAAGCTGTGATTGAGGCTATGCACACTCGTGGCATTCACGCCTTTATCGACACCTGGGAAGGGGAGCCCGACAGGCTAAACCCTACGCTGCTATGCGAGGCCGACATTGCCACATTCCATGTGGCCGGCTATTCCCTGCAAGGCAAACAGAGAGCCACACGCATGGCCTGCGAAGCCTTGGCCCGTCATTTCGGCCTAAAGGGCGTGAAATTAGACGATCTGCCGCAGCCTTACACCCCGGTGAAGCATATTTCAGAGGCCGAAATTGTAGACTCCTACAACCCGCTGGCCGACACCGAGAGTCTCCGAAAAGACCCCTCGCAATTTGAACACCTCCGCGACAACTACCAATATCGCTCAGAGCCCGAATTTGTGGCTAAGAAATAGCCACCCCGCCGATGCAGCAAGCTGACCTGAAAACCCTCATACGGCAAACCGTTATGGACGCCGGTGCCGACGCCGTAGGCTTCGCCCGAGCCGAGCCGGTAGAGCCCCAAGCTTGGCAATATTTCAGCCAATGGCTCCGCGAAGGGTGCAACGGCTCGCTCTCCTATATGTACAATTACCCGGAGCTACGTCGCGACCCTCGCCTGCTGCTTGATGGGTGCAAAACGGTGGTTGCAACCGCTTGGAACTATAACCCTGCAACTCTGCGCTCACCCTCCCTGCCCTACATAGCTCGATATGCCTACGGCGAAGACTACCACAAGAGCCTTCGCCGCAAACTCCGTGCCGCCTGCCGCCAAATAGAAGCCCTGTGCGGTGCCAAATGGCGCGTGTGCATCGACTCGGCACCAATAATGGAACGCTACTGGGCAGTGAAATCGGGATTGGGATTTGTGGGGCGCAACGGCTGCCTGATAGTGCCGGGCGTGGGCTCATGGGTGGTGCTCGCCGAGGTGCTGCTCACAGTGGAATTGGAGCCCGACACTGCCCTAAATCTCAGTTGCAAGGGGTGTGGCCGCTGCCTGAAAGCATGTCCGGGCGGGGCCCTGGAGCGCGGCAGCAGCCCGGATGCGCGCCGCTGCCTGTCGGCCATAAGTGTGGAAGGGGAGGAGTGTCCGCCTGATCTGCAAGCCCGGATGCCTCTGCTTGGGTGCGACCGCTGCCAACTATGCTGCCCACACAACCAAAATGCGCCCCACAGCAGCTCATTTGAGCCCCTTGAGGCGGTTATGAGGCTCAATGCCGAGCGTGTATTCGATATGAGCCCGGAAAAGTTCTCAGAGCAATTTTCTCACAGCTCGCTGTCGCGCCCGGGCCTCGACACCCTGCGCCGCAATCTCAACCTACAGGCCGAAGCACAACTGATAAAATCGGAGGAAAACAGGCAAAAGACTGTGAGCGAGCTCAGCTCACAAGAATAGCCAAGCGAGTGAACCCTCGCCTACGCTGCATTCTTGCCAGCAACATTGACACCACGCCGGATACTATCGCCACATAAACAAAGGTGTTGTAGACCTCATCCTTCACCCCCATAAGCGTCATGACATTAGTCACAAAGAAAATCACATACATGTGCAAGAAGTAGATCCACATACTTTCAGACCTTAGCAGCAGCGCATATTCGCGGGCCTTGATTCTCACCTGCGAAGCCAACAGTAAGAGACCCGCTCCGCCCGTCAGCAACACCACAGGCTGCAAAGAGTTAAGCACCGGATTAGAACTGCCGAAGCTCCAATAGCTAAGCGACAAAGCCACCGCAGAGATAAGCATGAGCTGAAGCGCCGAGAGACCATGGGCCTGACGAGCTCCATAACGAGCCATAATCATACCCGACAACAGATAGATTCCGCCCGCCAGGGTGCGATGAGTGAGGTAATAGAACAAGCGCAGAGCCCATCCGGTCTCCGCCCAACACTCATTCAGATAGTTGTCGCCGATAGCTATGGCAGCAAAAACTACCAACAATGAGGGTAGGTGTAAGCGCCCCTTGCGAGCCGCCAAATAAAGCAAGAAGAGCACAATGGCCGATGACGACACAAACCATAGCTGCACACCATAGGGCGTAGGCCCGGAGAGCAGCACTCCCTGAAGATATTCACTGACGGCCAGCGACTCCGAAACGTCGTGATGTACATACACGGCTATAGCGCAAGGCAAATAAAGCAAGAGCCAAGAAAAGTAGAGCCGGAACAGCTTGCGCGAACGATGCAGCAGCTGCTCGGAGACCGATTCAGAGTTATGTAGGGCATCTAATCGCCTACCAACCAGAAAGCCGGTAGCGATAAAGAAAAATGGCACGGCAAGATTGATAATCCAGGTAAAGGGGGTCGGATATCTCACTTGTCCACAATTCACGTGTATGGCTATTACTCCAAAAGCCAATAGAAATTTAAAAATGTCAACTCCGGGAAGATGCCGGTCCGCGGAGCTTGACGTCGAGATGTTAGGTTGATTCATTCAAGCTCCAAAAGTGTGGGTTGCCACCTTATTTGGTAGCAACCTTAGTAGTTGGAGGTAGAGAGGCGTTGCGTTGGTCTATAGATTTCAGTAGATTGTCGGCGAGGAGATTAAAGGCCTTGGTGGCGGGGTTGGAATCGGGCAGTAGGGCTATCGGGGCTCCGGCATCAGCTTGCTGACAGACGTCGGCCACTAAAGGAATCTGTCCGAGCAGCTCCACACCAATGCTCTTTGCAAGGTTCACGGCACCATCTTTTCCAAACAGATAGTAGCGTTCATCGGGATGGGGGAGGGGTGTGAACCACGACATATTTTCCACTATGCCGAGCACCGGGACATCGACTTGAGGTGTGCGAAACATCTCGATGCCCTTGCGCGCGTCGGCAAGGGCCACCTCCTGGGGTGTGCTCACCACAAGCACTCCGGTGATGGCAAGAGTCTGCACTAAGGTGAGGTGTATGTCGGAGGTGCCGGGAGGCATATCGATGAGGAAGTAGTCGAGCTCGCCCCACTTAGCATCGGAGATAAGCTGTTTGAGCGCATTGGAGGCCATGCCGCCGCGCCAAAGCACCGGCTTATTGGGGTCCACCAGGAAGCCGATAGAGAGCAGCTTCACACCATAGCGCTCTATGGGCAATATAAGGTCGCGATCGTCCACCTTCTCAATGTAGAGAGTGGCATCTTCCACTCCAAACATCTTGGGCACCGAAGGACCGAAGATATCGGCATCGAGCAGACCCACCTTATAGCCTTTGGCAGCAAGAGCCACCGCCATATTGGCAGCCACTGTGCTCTTGCCCACACCACCTTTACCCGAGGAGATACCGATAATGTTTTTCACTCCGGGGAGCAGGTTGGGGCGTTGGGGACGCGGATGGCGCACCTTTACGGCTATGCTCTCCTCCGAGAGCTCCACATCGTCGCCCAGGGCGGCTTTAATAGCGGCTTGAGTGCTGCGCACCACACTGCGCATAAAGGGGTCGGTAGGCTTATCGAAAATAAGCGAGAAGGTCACTTTCTTACCGTCGATACGGATATCATCTTCCACCATGTTGTTTTCCACAAGGCTTTTGCCGTTGCCGGGATAGCGCACAGTGGCCAGAATTTCGGTAATGAGTGCGGGGTATAGTGTCATGATTAGTTATCTGAATTATCGTTAGCTATTTGCGACGGCATTTTTTGCACTATTCCTCGTGGGAATGAGCGATAATCGTCGCGCTCTATATCTTCCTCCTCGGGCTCTTGGAGGGCTTCCGGCAAGTCGGGGAGCAGGAAGGCGTGGTATTTTATTGTCTTCCCTCTTGAGAGCCATTGCTGCTCGTAGAAGGTTCTTATTTCTCTGATATAGGGTGGGATATGCTCCTGCTCGGTGTCGGCGCCGTAGAGGTCGGCGGTGGAGGCGAGCACATCAAGGTGGTTAAGGTCGGTGAGGCGACGGGTGTACTCGAAGAGGAAGGGGGAGTCGGTCTTGAGATTTATCCTGCCACCGGCATGCGAAATCTGCCGATAGAGCTTCAAGAAGCGAGTGGAGGTGAGGCGACGACGAGTCTTCTTCATCTGGGGGTCGGGGAAGGTGATCCAGATCTCAGCCACCTCGCCGGGGGCAAAGAAGCTTGGCAGCAGCTCTATGTCGGTGCGCAAAAATGCCGCATTGGCTATATTATTGCTGTTCACCTCTTTAGCACCGGTAAATATGCGCGCACCCTTAATATCTATGCCTATGAAATTGCGGTCGGGGAAGCGGCGTGCAAGCCCCACTGTGTATTCTCCTTTGCCACATCCAAGCTCCAGCACTATGGGGTTGGAATTGTGGAAATAATTTTCATGCCACTTGCCATATAAAGGAAATCCTTCGGCTTGCAAGCGAGCAAAAGGATACTGAAACACGCAAGGAAATTCTTGCATCTCGGCGAATTTACGGAGTTTGTTTTTTCCCATATTCTTCGTCGCTACTATTTTTGATGGTTTGCTTTATAATTTAGATTTCGCAGGCCCCCGCTCCGGAGGGCCTGCGAAATTTAATTCTTAGATTCTTATCTTATGAGTTTAAACACCTTCTTGGGGCAGTCGTCGGTCACCACTACCACGACATACACTTTGTCGAGGAAGTCGGCGGTGGGCACCACTACAGCGGTGTCGGCAGGAGTGCTGTAATACACCTTCTTGCCGTCGGTGGTGTAGACGGTGACGCTACGCATCAGGGCGCCCGACTCAATGTGAAGGTCGGTGCCGGTGAAGTGAGCTTTCACCTTGCAGGTGTCAGCTATGCCGGTGGTGTCGACACTGGATTCAGTCTTGATATTGAACTCTTTCCACTGGTCGGCGGCGCTCCAGGTGTCGGCGGCATCTTGGGTGACGGTGAGCTCCACCTCGCTCTGATTGATGTCGGCAAAGACATTTTCGCCCAGCGAGGGCACCTTGTCGGTAAGGGCCGTGGCATTGATGCTCTCCAGACTTGTCATGCCCTCCATGGCGCCATCGCCCAGATACACAAGGTCGGATGAGAGGGTGATGCTCTCAGAGGGGTTGTCGAGCAGAGCGTAGTCGCCAATGGTTGAGACACCGCTCAACAGAGAGCTGTCGTCGGAAATCAGGAATGCCGAATTGCCTGAGAAGCAGTAGTTTGGCACTATAGTGAGCCCGGCGGCATCGAGGGTGGTGAAGGCGGCATCGTAGAAGAACACGCCTTCGCCCAGAGTGGCTGAGCTGCATTTAATGGTGGCCGAGACGAGCTCCGAGCAATTGGCAAAGGCAAAAGCTCCGATTTGGGAGGTGGATTCAGGCAGCACAATAGAGGTAAGAGCGGTCTTGAGAAAAGCGCTCGCACCGATAGTCTTGAGGCCTGAGGGAATCACAACTTCAGAGAATGAGCTGCAACCGGCAAAAGCGCTCTCTCCGATGGCGGTGAGATTGTCAAGCCCGATGGTTGGCAGCGTGACGTCGTTGTAGAACACGTAGGCGGGCAACTCTTTGATTTGTGAGTTGGAGAGGTCTACACTCCAAAGAGAGTCGCAGGAGGCGAAGCTATATTCGCCTAAAGAGGTCACCGCAGCGGGCATGGTGATGATCTTCAGAGAATTGCAGTCGTAGAAGGCATATTCGCCGATGGAGGTGAGAGTAGCGGGCAGCTCGATGGTCACAAAGTCGTTGCCGGCAAGGGCTGAGCTTCCGATTGAGGAGATAGTGGCAGGCAATGTCACAGTCTTAAGATGCATGCCAAAGAGAGCCATCGGGGGCAATTCGTCGGCTTGATACTGAGTGACAGAGGTCACAATCGGCTTGGCGGGGGTGTAAGCGGCTATGCTCACATCCTTCAAGTCTAAATCAGTGAGATTGGTCATGGTCTTAATGGCCTCAAAATCTCGGGCATCAATAACTCCGGAGAGCACCAATTCAGTGTCGCCGATAGTCTCATCGGTGAGCAGAGAAGCCAAGGTGCCGGGAGTCACGTTCTCAAAGTTGGCTGCGGAGGCCGACAGTGAGACGAATGCTAACATAGAGTAGATTGAAACACGCTTCATTGCATTCATTTTAAGGGTGTTAAGGAGATGAGTGATTTGAGTTTATGCATCAATATTTGCATAAGTGGCATTTTGCTCAATGAAGTCGCGACGGGGGCCTACATCCTCGCCCATTAGCATGGCGAAGATTCGGTCGGCATCGGCGGCATTGGTCAATGTCACTTGTTTTAATATACGGTTTTCGGGGTCCATGGTGGTCTCCCAGAGCTGGGTGCGGTCCATCTCACCAAGACCTTTATAGCGCTGAAGCACGAGGCGCTCGCGGCGACCGCCACACTGGGTGTCGATGAAGCGCTGCACTTGCTGCTCGTTCCAGGCATATTCTTGGATTTTCTTGTTGCCCTTCACGTTGCACTTATACAAGGGCGGGGTGGCTATGTAGAGATAGCCGTTCTCGATGATGGGGCGAATGCGGCGGAAGAAGAAGGTCATCAGAAGGGTGGCGATGTGAGCACCGTCGACATCGGCATCGGTCATGATGATAATCTTGTGGTAGCGGAGTTTGGAGAGGTTGGCTTGCTTGTCGTCTTCCTCGGTGCCGATGGTCACACCCAGGGCTTTAAACATGTTGACAATCTCTTCCGACTCAAACACTTTGTGGTCCATAGCCTTCTCCACATTCAGAATCTTACCGCGCAAAGGGAGCACGGCCTGATAGTAGGGGTTACGGCCCTGCTTTGCGGAGCCGCCTGCGGAGTCACCCTCCACCAGGAAGAGCTCACACTCTTCGGCTTGACGGCTGTTGCAGTCGGCGAGCTTACCGGGCAGACCGGCACCGCCCAGGGGCGATTTGCGCTGCACTCTCATGCGGGCGTTGTAGGCGGCATGGCGCGCTTGCGCTGCCAACACCACTTTGTCTACTATGGCACGAGCCTGACGCGGATGCTCCTCAAGATAGTTGGTGAGGGCCTCTGAGAGCGCCTGCTGCACCACGCCGGAGATTTCGCTGTTGCCGAGTTTTGTCTTGGTCTGGCCCTCAAACTGAGGCTCCTTCACTTTCACTGATATCACGGCTGTGAGGCCTTCGCGGAAGTCGGATGGGTCAATCTCCACTTTTGCCTTCTCGAGCAATCCGCTCTCGTCGGCATATTTCTTGAGGGTACGGGTCAAGCCGGCACGGAATCCGGCCAGGTGTGTACCACCCTCTATGGTGTTGATATTGTTGACGTAAGAATAGATGTTCTCGTTAAATGAGGTGTTGTAGGTCATTGCCACCTCCACAGGCACATCATTCTTCACTGTGTTGATGTGAATCACGTCTTCGATGAGGTGCTCTTTGTTGGCATCTATATAGCCCACAAACTCTTTCAGACCCTCGTCGGAGTGATACGACTCGCTGTGGGGGATGCCGTTCTCATCGAGATTACGCATATCGGTGAGAGTCAGTGTGATACCGGCATTCAGGAACGCCAGGTCGCGCAGACGGTGAGAGAGTGTGTCGTAGTTGTAGACTGTCTCGGTAAAGATTGAGGCATCGGGGTGGAATATGATGGTTGTGCCGGTGTGGTCGCTCTCGCCAATCACACTCATGTCGGCTTTAGGCTTACCGTAGGCAAATTCTTGCATATAGACTTTGCCGTCGCGGCACACCTCGGCACGCAGATAGTCGGAAAGGGCATTCACACAGCTCACACCCACACCGTGCAAACCGCCTGACACCTTGTAGCTACCTTTGTCAAACTTACCGCCGGCGTGGAGCACTGTCAGCACCACCTCAAGAGCGGGGCGATGCATCTTCTCGTGCATCCCCACAGGGATACCACGACCATTGTCCACTACCTTTATTGAATTGTCTTCCAGTATGGTAACATCTATGCGATTGCAAGAGCCGGCCAATGCCTCATCTATTGAGTT
>CAYVAK010000041.1:0-15547 GCA_964448425.1 uncultured Sangeribacter sp. | reverse complement strand
GCCCAACATTTCATTCGGATTTCCGGTGATGAAGGCAGTAGCCAAGCACTGCACCAAGCCGCTTGATGTGCATCTAATGATAGTAGAACCGGAGAAGTGGATTTCGCAGGTGCGCGATTTGGGTGCAGAGATTATGAATGTGCATCAGGAAGCGTGCCGCCACCTCCACTCCACAGTGCAGCGCATACATCAGGCAGGCATGAAAGCCGGCGTGACCTTAAATCCCGCCACTCCGGTCAATACCCTCGTAGATATAATCGAGGATGTGGACCTGGTGCTGATTATGAGTGTGAATCCCGGATTTGGCGGGCAACCGTTCATACCCCATTCGGTGAAGAAAGTAGAAGAGCTGCGCCGACTTATCGACACCACAGGATCCAAGGCCCTTATAGAGGTAGACGGAGGTGTGAACCTTCAGACCGGCAAACAGCTGGCCGAAGCCGGTTGCGACATACTGGTGGCCGGCAGCTACGTGTTTGGTGCCTCAAACCCCAAAGAGGCTATTGAGGGCTTGAACGCACTCACTCCACGCCGCTAAACATCAGCCACACAACTTATTGAAAATAAGACACTTAAACAGAAATAAGACACCATTACGAAGAAATGCATATAGGCCGATACGGCTTATATAACAGCACTTTTGGATTAATTAATTAGCTTATGAACATTCTCGAAATTAGAGACCTTTGCAAGAATTACGGGCAACATATAGCACTCGACAATGTGAGTTTGAATGTAGCAGAGGGCTCGGTCTACGGCATTCTCGGGCCCAACGGTGCGGGTAAAACCACCTTGCTACGCATCATCAACAGCATCTTGGTCCACGACAAAGGCTCCGTAAAGATAGCCGGAATCGAGGCCGAACTGGGAAAGACCTCTCACCTGCTTGGCTATATGCCTGAAGAGCGCGGCCTATACCCCAAAATGAAAGTCGAAGAGCAGATTATGTTTTTCGGACGTCTGAAGGGTAAGGACAAAGCCACATTGGTGAAGAACATGCATGAGTATATGGACATATTCCATGTAAGCGCCGAAGACGGTCGCCGCAAAGTGGAAGAGCTCTCAAAGGGCAACCAGCAGAAAGTGCAAATAATATCGACCATAGTCCATGAACCCCCACTGATCATACTCGACGAGCCATTCAGCGGATTTGACCCTATAAACGGCCAGCTACTTGCCGACCTCATAGCCCGACTTCAAGAGCGCAATTCAACCATCATCCTTTCAAGCCACAACATGCCGGCTATTGAGGATATGGCCACTCATATAGCGCTCATAAACCATGGTCGGCTGCTCCTTGAAGGTGAACTCGATGCTATTAAAGAGGGCCACAAGAACGGCCTGCTGGAGATAACCGTAGGCACAGAGCTGAGCCTCGACCTGGCTACCGCCGACAACTCACCGATAGCGGCAATCAGCCCATCGGATGCTCCCTCACGCCGCCGAGGCTTCCGATACACCATTACCCCAAAAGAGGGTGCATCCAACAATGAGGTGCTCGACACCATTGCTCTACAAGCCAACATACTGCATTTTGAAGAGGCCCTCCCCTCACTTTCCCAACTCTTCCTGCAATATGCCGGCAAGTAATTTGTCGAATATAAATAGTTAAAAATCATGGCTTCAACATTATCATTACTTATAGCTAACGAATATAAATCAGACCTGCGCTCTAAGGCGTTTTGGATTAGCACAATACTTTTCCCGGTCTTAATGATAGGCTTAGGCGCATTCGGCGCTGTTCTGGCCGACGACTCCGAGACATTCCGGGAGTTCAGCAGCACAACAACAAACATGGAAGGCATGTCGCCCAAGCAGCTGCTGGGGATGGTTTCCGGCATGTTTTTGGTGATATTCATCATGCTCTACGGCGTGCAGATATTCAATAAAGTGAAAGTTGAAAAGACCAATCGCATAGTAGAGGTGCTGGTGTCGAGCGTGCCGGGCCGCACACTTATGATTGCAAAGGTGATTAGCGTAGCGCTGATAGGACTGACACAAATCATCATTTGGGTGGCGCTGCTACTTGGCGCGGCGAGTGTATTCCTCTCGGTATTGGCCACCGACATTCCCTTCAGCCTGCTATTCTCAGGCAGAGTGTTGGGTATAATTCTGGTAGGCATCCTCTTTTTCTGCGGAGGCTTTCTCTTCTACGGAAGTCTGCTGGCAGCCTGCGGCGCCATGACCGACCGCAACAACGAAAATCAAGGCTATGTGAGCTTCATCACCATGGTGCTGATGATTAGCATGTATGTAGGAATGTTCTCCATCGACAATGCAGGCAGCCTCTTTGCGCAAATATGCTTCTATGTGCCGTTCACATCGCCGGCAGTGGGCTGTGTGCTCAGCATAGGCGGAAGCATCACCTGGTGGGAAACTATTCTGAGCATTGTGGTGCTATACGGCTGTGCAATCCTGGCCACAATCTTAGCCGGCAAAATCTACACCTCCTCAGTGTTGCTTAAAGGCAAGAAATTCAACTTCAACGACATCATCACATTCATCAAAGCGAAATAAACGCCTTTTGGATAGCCACATACAAGCCGAGACAGCAGTGAACCTACACCTGCCTCGGCTTACTTCTATTCAGGCCAGAATGGCATCATAAGAGTCGCGTGAAAGGGAAAGAAATCTTAAAATGCGAAAGGGATAAGATTATTTGGAAGAAAATGACTAATTTTGTAAAGTTTTACCCCAAAGAATTTTACGCATTTAATTAATATAATCTTACTGTGGCAAAAAAGACCAATAAGATAACAAGTTCACAATCAGGCGCTTTACATCGCGTTACCGGAGAAGAATCGTCTATGGCCGATGATTCTCACATCACACTAAAACAGGTTCACGATGAAGATTTAAACGCTCTGCCTGTGATTCCCCTGCGCAATAGCGTCATGTTTCCCGGCATCACAGTGCCTGTGGTGATTGAAAATGAGAAGATACTCCATGAGGCTATTGAAGCCAAAGAGAAGCATCAATTAGTGGCTATATTCACCCGCAAAGATCCCAACAGCGACCTGATGGCTCGCAAAGACTTCTATCCGGTGGGTGTAGTGGCCGAAGTGCTTGATGTGCTCAACGACATCGACGGGCACAACGGTGTTGTGGTCCATGTGATAAATGTAGTCCGCGTCATCGCTTCCGCTCAATTTAATGGTGTAGCATATTTCGGCGTCAAGGTTATCGATGAAATACTCCCCTCCCACGATAATGAGGAATTCCCGGTGCTTTTTCTGACCCTCAAGGAGCGCTATTGCGAAATGCTCGACCTGCTCGACGACGATGTGAAGCCTGTAAAGGATTCCCTTAATTCAATCGACAACCCACTTGCGGCAATAAGCTTCATGTGCCTTAATTGCCCCATAGATATACCTTTGAAGCAGCAGTTGCTCGCCACAAAGGATATGGTGAAACGCGCCCTCAAACTTGCCGAGAATCTTGGCACAGCCGAGAATTTCCTCAAGCTGCGCAAAGAGATTCGCACCAAGACAAGAGACAATCTCAGCGATGCGCAGCGCGAGCAATTCCTTCGCAGCCAGATTCAGACACTTCAAGACGAACTTGGCGAGACCGACGATGCGGAGCTCGACGACCTTTCGGCCCGAGCCGACAAGAAGCATTGGAGCGCAGAGGTGGATGCCCACTTCACAAAAGAATTCAGAAAGCTGGAACGCTTCAACCCCACCACCCCTGAATATGGCATCCTGTACACATATCTGGAGACTATGCTTGATTTGCCGTGGGACGACATGACCAACGACAATTACACCCTCACCAAAGTGAAGGAGCAGCTCGACAAAGACCACTACGGACTTAAGACAGTGAAAGAGCGAATAGTGGAGCATATGGCGGTGCAGAAGCTCCGCAAGGACATGAAGTCGCCTATACTGTGTCTGTACGGCCCTCCGGGCGTGGGCAAGACATCGCTCGGCCGCTCCATAGCCACAGCCATGGGCAGAGAATATGCGCGCATTTCACTTGGCGGTGTGCACGATGAGGCAGAGATTCGCGGCCACAGAAAGACATATATCGGCGCTATGCCGGGCCGTATTATCAGCGCCCTCAAGAAGCTCAAAGGCTCTAACCCAGTGTTTGTGCTCGACGAGATTGACAAAATTGAGAAAGACATCAAGGGCGACCCGTCGGCAGCTCTGCTCGAAGTCCTCGACCCCGAGCAGCACGACAAATTCCACGACAACTACCTGGATGTGGACTACGACCTCTCGAAAGTAATGTTCATTGCTACAGCCAACGACCTCTCAAACATATCCCGACCGCTGCTCGACCGCATGGAGCTCGTGGAAATCACCGGCTATCTTGCTGAAGAGAAGGTTGAGATTGCAAAGCGCCACCTGCTACCCAAAGCCCTGAGCGACAACGGATTCAAGGCCAAAGAGGTGGAATTTACCGATGATGCATTCCGCAAAATCATTGACAACTACACTCGCGAATCGGGCGTAAGATCGCTCGAAAAGAATATCGGCAAGATACTGCGCAAGCTGGCAGTCCACAAGGTGCTCAAAGAGCCGTTTGCACAGCAAATCACACCGGTGGAAGTGCGAGAACTGCTTGGCGTGGAGAAGGTTGAGGCCGACATATACGAAGGCAACGAACTGGCCGGAGTGGTGACCGGACTTGCTTGGACAGCCGTAGGCGGCGAAATACTCTTTATAGAGACCTCGCTCAACAAAGGCAAAGGCGAGAAACTGACTCTCACCGGCAACCTGGGCAATGTGATGAAGGAATCGGCTGTGTTGGCACTGCAATATCTGCGCGCCAATGCCTCGAACCTGAATCTGAACCCGGAGCTGTTTAGCGGCTACGATGTGCACATACATGTGCCGGAGGGAGCGATACCGAAAGATGGCCCCTCAGCCGGCATCACAATAGCCACCTCCTTGGCCTCGGCGTTCACACGCCGCAAGGTGAAGCGCAATGTGGCCATGACAGGCGAAATCACACTGCGCGGCAAGGTGCTGCCCGTGGGCGGAATTAAAGAGAAAATTCTTGCCGCCAAGCGCGCCGGTATCACAGAGATAATCCTCTCCACGCGCAATCGCAAAGATATTGAAGAGATTGAGCCTAAATACATCGACGGTCTCACATTCAAATATGTGGAGACTATCGCAGAGGTTCTCTCCGAGGCTCTCACCAACGACACCGATACAAGTCTGCCGCAGCTAACTGTAGCCCCGGCAAAAGAGACTCAGAAATAATCGTTTACAACGACACTACCTAAAAACATTCGCCAAGTCGGCCCTCTCGAAGCCTGACTTGGCGAATGTTTTTTATAGTGTGTCAATTTGAGCTCCGACACAGCCGGCCCCGCGTGCGATTTACAGACGACGGATTGATTGGATTATTTGGAGGTGTGAACGGGGTTATTCACAAGGTCTTTGAGACGGGTGAGCTCATTCTCAATATTGGCAATAGTATCCTCAAGGTTCTTCTGACGCAACACAGCCGGATCAGCATTTTTATCGGCAGCCATGGCCTCTTCCTCCTCAAGGCGTTTCTGAACTTTGCTGCGCTCCACCACTTCTTGCATAGAATTGAGCACCAAGGCCACAACAATGTTGAGAATAATAAATGCAGAGATCACCACATAGCTCACAAAATAGATCCATGCAGCCGGATATGCATCCATCACGGGGCGAGAGATGCCCATAGACCAGCTTTCAAGAGTCATGCACTGGAAAAGGGTGTAGAGCGAACGCCAAGCATTGCCAAACCAGTCGGGGAATTGCTCACCGAAAAACTCGGTGCCAAGGAGCGCATATGTGTAGATTATAATACTGTAAAGCAGTGTGGTCCAGGCCACTCCGGGGAGAGAATCAAGTATTGCTTCAATGATTAGCTTGAGGCGTTCGGCCGAAGGGATGATACGCAGAATGTTGAGCTGACGGAACACACGGAAGATTCTAAAGATTCGGAAGCTGGCAAAGAACGGCACACTCGCTATGCAAGAGAGCAGCACAATGATGGCGTCAAAATAGTTCCACCCCTTGTTGGGCCCGATAAAGAATTGCGCCTTATAGTGCACAACGCGAATGATAAGCTCTATAACAAAGACTACGATGCTGACATTGCAAAGGCCTTCCAAGAAGGGATGAATAGCCTTAAGCGAAGTGTCGGTGAGGAGGCCAAAAGCTACAGCATTTATCACAATCAGAATGTTCATCCAGAAGTCTAAACGCTTCATGAATTTATCGGAAAACATAAAGTAAAAATAGGTTATTGATATAGATTAATATATTATTTATGTGTTAGTTAGGCTGGTCAACGCCTTTCATAGAGAGGGCAATACGCGAAAGGTCGGTGTCTACGGAGAGCACTTTGACCATGACGTGTTGATTTACCTTAACCACTTGCGCCGGGTCGGAGAGGCGTTTGAGTTGAGGGGGCACAGGGAGCTGAGATATGTGGACAAGGCCTTTGGTTTTGATACCGAGGTCGACGAAGCAGCCGAACTTGGTGACGTTGGAGACAATGCCGGGTAGCGACATTCCCTCAGCCAGGTCGTCGATAGTAGAAATAGAGTCGTCGAAGCGGAATTGCGAAAGCGGGGTGCGAGGGTCACGGCCGGGCTTGGCAAGTTCACTCAGGATATCTTTGAGAGTGTCCTCACCGGTGTTGTCGTCAATATATTTTTGGATTTCGATGTGGGATTGCAGCGCCTTGTCGGCCACCAGTTGTTTGACCGAGACGCCGAGGTCGGAAGCCATACGCTCCACAAGGCGATAGCGTTCGGGATGAACGGCGGAATTGTCGAGCGGGTTGTCGCTTTCGGGTATGCGGAGGAATCCGGCCGATTGCTCGAAGGCTTTGGCACCGAGGCGCGGCACCTCCATAAGCTCACGGCGCGAATGGAAAGCGCCATGTGCGGCACGATAGTCCACAATGTTTTTGGCCAAGGATGATCCCAAGCCGCTCACATAGGTGAGCAGTTGGGGGCCGGCGGTGTTGAGATTCACGCCCACGAGGTTGACACAGCTTTCGGTGACGGAATCAAGGCGCTTTTTAAGGAGCGACTGGTCCACATCATGCTGGTACTGCCCCACTCCGATGGATTTAGGGTCAATCTTCACCAATTCCGAGAGCGGGTCCATGAGGCGACGACCAATGGAGACGGCACCTCTCACAGTGACATCGTAGTCGGCAAACTCTTCGCGGGCCACTTTCGAAGCTGAATAGACCGATGCGCCATCCTCATTCACCATGTAGATATCCACATCGCCGGGCTGGATGCCGACAATGAAATCGCGAGTTTCGCGGCCGGCAGTGCCGCTGCCTATAGCAATGGTGTGGATGTCATATTTGTCGAGAAGTTTGAGGAGCTGCATCTCGGCATAGGCCACATCGTCGGCTTTGCTGTGGGGATAGATAGTGGTGTGGTGGAGCAGCGAGCCATTCTCATCAAGGACAACAGTTTTGCAACCGGTGCGGAAACCCGGGTCGATGGCAATCATGCGTTTGCCGCCAAGGGGTGAGGCCAACAGGAGCCCTTTCAAGTTGGTTGCGAAGACCTCAATAGCTTCAAGGTCGGCGTTTCGCTTGGCTATGGAGAGGAATTCGTTTTCGATAGATGGTTTGAGCAAGCGGGTGTAAGCGTCGGCCACAGCTTCGGCCACAAGCTCCGATTTCGGGCCGTGGCCTTTCACATATCGTTGCTGAATTTTCTCAACGGTGTAGTCGGCAGGCGAAAGGTCGAGCTTGAGTATGCCTTCGGCATTGCCTCGCATAGCTGCCAAAAGGCGGTGGCCCGGCAGCTTATTGAGGGGACGTTGCCAGTTGAACAGGTCGCGATATTTAGCGCCTTCGGCCTCTTTGCCTTTAGCCACTTTGGTGGTGATAGTGGCGGTGCGGGCAAACATGTTGCGCACCAGATTGCGAGTGGAAGCATTCTCATTGACCCACTCGGCAATGATGTCTTTCGCCCCGGCCACAGCCTCTTTGGCGTCGGCCACCTTATCGGAGATGAATTTCTCCGCGCCAACGGGGCGACTGTTGTCTTGGCTCATGATAATCTTGGCCAACGGCTCCAAGCCTTTTTGGCGAGCCACCTGAGCACGTGTCTGGCGCTTGGGCTTATATGGCAAATAATAGTCTTCTATCTCGTTTGCATCCCACGACTGCTCAATCTTGGCCTGCAATTCCGGAGTCAACTTTTCTTGGGCACTGATGGCCGAGATTATGAACTCCTTGCGACGTTTGAGCTCCTTGAGCTCGAGCATACGGTCGAGGATGGAGGCAATCTTCACCTCATCCAGAGCGCCTGTGGCCTCCTTGCGATAGCGCGATATGAAGGGCACGGTGGCACCGCCCTCGAGCAAGTCGATGGTGTTCTTAATGTAGAGCGTGGGTATGTTTAATTCTTTGGCTATTAGGCCAATAATTTCTTTCATGGTAATAGAGTAAGGAGATATGGGTTAATTAAATTATTCCGCGTATTTGGGCTATGTCGTCGATGCCCTCGGAGGCGCAAAATTCTTGGATACCCTCCAGAATCTTCACCGTGGCATCGGGGTGGACAAAGTTGGCTGTACCCACCTGAATAGCGGTAGCGCCGGCCATGATAAATTCCAGCGCATCGTTGGCGGTCATGATGCCGCCGAGGCCAATCACGGGTATGCCTACGGCTTTAGCCACCTGCCAGACCATGCGCACGGCTATAGGGCGTATGCAGGGACCGGAGAGGCCGCCGGTGATGGTGCTCAGCAGCGGTTTGCGACGCTTCACATCAATGGCCATGCCCAGGAAGGTGTTGACCAGAGATACGGCGTCGGCACCCTCCCCTTCCACAGCTTTGGCTATGGAGGCTATGTCGGTGACATTGGGCGAGAGCTTCACAATCATGCAGCGATTCCAGGCCTTGCGCACCTCTTTGGTCACAGTGGCTGCACCGTCGCAAGTGGTGCCGAAAGCCATGCCACCCTGTTTCACATTCGGGCAAGAGATGTTGACCTCAATTGCAGCAATCTTACCAAGGGGTTGAAGTCGCTCGCATACAGCCACATAATCGTCGGTTGAAGCGCCGCTTACGTTCACAATTATGCGAGTGTCAAGGTCTTTGATTTGGGGATATATATGCGATATAAAATAGTCAACGCCCTTATTCTGAAGGCCCACAGCATTGAGCATTCCGGAAGGGGTCTCGGCCATTCTTGGATAAGGATTGCCTTCGCGATGGTTGATGGTGGTGCCCTTTACGATTATGGCACCCAGGGAGTTAAGGTTGATAAGGTCGGCAAACTCGCTGCCGTAGCCGAAAGTGCCGGAAGCGGTCATCACCGGGTTGGCGAGCTGAAGGCCGGCGCCTATATTTACATTAAGATTAGCCATTTAGTCACCATTTGAGTTCGTTAATGTTGAATACGGGGCCGTCGGTGCAGGTGCACTTGTGGCCCGACTTGGTGTCTTCCACGCAGCATAGGCAAGCGCCCAGGCCGCACGCCATTTTGTTTTCCAGGCTCACCTCACACCAGAGGTTGAGCTGACGAGCCAGATTGGCCACAGCCTTCATCATGGGGAGCGGGCCGCAGCAATATATGCAGTCGAACTCTTTGTGAGCCAAGGCCGAGTGATTGGTCACAAAGCCGGTCTCGCCAAGTGAGCCGTCGACGGTGGTGCAATAGGTGGTGCCGAGCTCATTGAATTTGTCGACTAACACGAGGTCGGCTTTCGAGGCACCGCCGAGCAGGAATTTGGGCTTAATGCCTTGAGCGGCAAATCGGCGGCCGAGGTAAAGGAGCGGAGCCACACCTACACCGCCACCCACAAGCAACGGAGCCTTAGCGCCTTGAGGCAGCGGGCTGAAGCCGTTGCCCAAAGGGAGAAGCAGGTTGAGGGTCTCAGACGGTTTTGCATGGCAGAGGGCGTGGGTGCCTTCTCCGGCATCTTTCACATAGAGATATAGGTGATTATTTTCCGCGTCGACATCGCAAATGGAGATGGGGCGACGCAGAAATGTGTTTTTGCTTGCATCGATTCTCACATTCACGAATTGGCCCGGCTGCAACTGCGGCATTGAGCCGTCGGCAGGCTTTAATATCAATAGAGAAGTGGACGAATGAAAGTCAAGGACTTCCTGAATCACAAAATCTTTTAGATATTTCATGAGCTTAAGTGTGTGGTTTACAATGATTACGGGCTACATTTTTCGGCCGCCAATGGCTTGGAGCATCAAGGCGAGCTCGCCACGCACCGATTTCAGCTCCTCAATAATCTCAACTTTCTTGGAGATGTTTTGAGGGTTGGCGCGCATACTGGCCTTAGCAGCATCAATCTTTAGACCCTTAACTTTGATTAGGTAATGGATGATGCGCAGCTTCTCAATGTCTTGGGGGCGATAGAAGCGTATGTTGTGAGGGCTACGCATCGGTTTTAGTTGCGACTGAAATTCTTTCTCCCAAAATCTGATGGTAGATTGGGGCACATTGAGCATCTCGGCCACATCTTTTATTTTGTAGTATTCTTTGTCAAATTCTTCCATACTCATAAGCTGTTCCTAAATTAATCCATTACATTACCGGCATTAGCCGCAGCGGTTATCATGCTTTGATACTCGTCGGGGGTTATGTCGAGGAAATAATAGTTGACGGGGTTCTGCGGCTCACCTTTGAAACGCACCTCAAAGTGGAGGTGGGGGCCGGTAGACTTACCGGTGGAGCCTACTTCGCCAATTTTGTCGCCGCGCTTCACCTTCTGGCCCACAGTGACATCAATCTTGCTGAGATGGCCGAAACGAGTGAGGTAATTGTAGCCGTGGTCAATGTCGATTCTATTGCCATATCCGCCTGCTATGCCGGCCTCTTTCACCACGCCCTCGGCAGTGGCATAGACGGGAGTGCCCATTGGGGTGGCAAAGTCTAATCCGGCGTGGAATTTGGTGCCTCCATATACGGGGTCTACCCTATAGCCGTAGCCCGACGACATGGTGTAGTCGTCGATATTGATTGGGAGCACGGCGGGTATATGGTTGATTTTATCGTGCTGCTTCATGGCCACCGACCTAAGCTCGTCGAAGGAGAGTGATTGGGCATATAGCTGGCGGTTTAGCAGGTCGATATCCTTGTTAAGCTGGATTATAAAGTCGGAGTTGGAGAGTTGGCTATACTTGTTGTAGAGTGAAGGCTTTGCCAGGCCGGCATATCGCTGATTGATGTTCATGGGGTCCATTTGTAGCATCACACGATAGAAGTTGTCGTCGCGGTTGCGGATATCTTCAAGAATCTGAAGGGCGTCGCCTACACGCTTGTTGAGCTGTTTCACCTGATTTTTGAGTTCGCGATTCTCCTTATAGAGGTAGTCGTCGTTGTTGACGCCAAAGAAGAGATAGCTAATCCACACAAATACGGTAGCAATGATAATTCCGAAGAGCAAATAGCGGCCCAACGTCATAAGTTTGCTTTTGGCAGAGGGATAATATCGTTCAAAATTATCAGTGGAGGGATTATATATATAGTGGATTCTTTTAGCCATTATTTGCGGTTATAGAGTTTGTGACTAATAGTGTGCACAAAGTTGATGCAAAAATAGTAATTTTTTGCTAATAATCTATTGTTCGGGCTCCAAAAGTTGCGGCAAAAGGCACTCGGTGCCACCGCCGCACTAACTAAATGCATGTAAAAACTTGACAAAAATCAGTTTTGGTATCATATCAAAGAGAATAGGCCGGATGTCCGTCGGTGTCGCGCCTTTATGGCGGTGCAATTCTGATTGGATACTTTACAAAATTTGATGATGAGAAATAAAGGGGGGGTTGAGGTTGGATGATATAAATAAAAATATTAATTTTGGGAAATATTAATGAATAGCGACTTACATAGCTGCTGCCTCAGTGAATATGCCTGTGCCTCGGGTATGCCCCCCCACCGTGGACTTTTGGATTCTAACCGCGAGCAATGGGCTTTGGAAACGGATGGCTTTTGGAAGGGTCGCAATCAGCTATAGATGAAAGGATATGGCAAGGAATTTTCCATATGTGAAACAGCAGGATAGCATGCAATGCGGAGTGGCTTGCCTGGCTATGATTTGCAAATATTTTGGCAAGGAGTATTCAGTGGATGCTCTGGAGAAGGTCTGCTTCGCCACCACTGAGGGTGTGTCGATGCTTGGCATAAGTAAAGCGGCCAAGCAGCTGGGGATGGAGACTGTGGCGGCACGAGTGTCGCCGGAGCAGCTCACCGGTTTGCCCACACCGTGCATCCTGCATTGGAATCAGAATCATTTTGTGGTGCTCTACCGCATGAACCGCAAGGGCACAAAATTTTATATCGCCGACCCGGGCAAGGGGTTTCTCAAGCTCAGCAAAGAGGAGTTTGTAAGCCACTGGGTGAGCACTCTCAGCGAGGGCGAGGAGAAAGGTATAGCCATGTGGCTGCAACCGGGCGATGATTTCGGCAAGGTGGAGATTGAGGATGTCGACAATAGTAAGCGGCGCTCATTCCGATTTCTGTTAGGCTATCTGAATCAGTATCGCGCATATCTGTTTCAGATAGTGTTGGGACTGGCGCTTGGGTGCGTGTTGCAGCTGGCCATGCCGTTTCTCACACAGGCTATTGTGGATGTGGGCATCAACCACTCCGACATCGGGTTTATATGGCTGATTCTCTTGGGAGAGTTTCTGATAGTGGCGGGGCGCACAGCCACCGACTTTGTGAGGCGTTGGCTGGTGATGCACATCTCCATGAGGGTGAATATATCGCTTGTGAGCGACTTCTTTATCAAGCTTTTGCGCCTGCCGATGTCGTTTTTCGACACTAAGCTCACGGGCGACATCTTGCAGCGCATCAGCGACCACAGCCGAGTGCAGTCGTTTCTTACCACCCAGACACTCAATCTGGTGTTTACCATCTTGAGCTTCATAGTGTTTGGCATAGTGCTATGCATATATAATCCGCTGATATTCGGAGTGTTTATGCTTGGCAGTGTGGCCTACGCGGTGTGGGCGGCGGTGTTTATGAAGCGACGGAAAGTGATAGACTATGAGCTGTTTGAGAAGCAAGCCATAAATCAAAATAAGACCTTCCAGTTTATCACCTCCATGCAGGAGATAAAACTGCAAAACTGCGAGAAGCGCAGACGCTGGGAGTGGGAGGATGTGCAAGCCGACCTGTTTCTGGTGCAGATGAAGAGCCTGAAGCTCCAGCAGAGCCAGGAGGCCGGCAGCGTGTTTATAAACGAACTTAAGAATGTGGTAATCACCATATTGGCGGCTGCGGCAGTGATTCATGGAGAGATGACACTGGGCATGATGCTCGCGGTGCAATATATTATAGGCCAGCTCAATTCTCCGCTCACTCAGCTTATATCTTTGCTCTACTCTCTGCAAGATGTGAAGATTTCGCTTGAACGTATCAACGGCATCCACATCATGGCCGAAGAGGGTAAAGGCGAGGAGGCACGGCCGGTGCCCAAGGCTGAAGATAATCCGGGCATACGGTTTAAGGGTGTCGACTTCAAATATGACCCTCACGCCCTGCACAAGACAATAGATAATGTAGACCTATACATCCCGACGGGCAAAGTCACAGCAATAGTTGGAGCTTCGGGAAGCGGCAAGACCACCTTGCTGAAGCTTATGCTGGGCTACTATCCTGTGCTCGCCGGCGAGCTCACGGTGGGCGACTGCCCGATAGCCGACATCGACTTGAAGGCCTGGAGGAAAGCGTGCGGAGTGGTGATGCAGGATGGCGTGATATTCTCCGAGTCGATAGCTCGCAATATAGCCGTAGACGATGGCGAGGTAGACCTCGACAGGCTCGAGAAGGCGGCTCGCCTTGCCAATGTTTACGACTATGTGATGCAATTGCCGCTGAAGTTCAACACCATTATAGGCATGGATGGCAAAGGGCTCAGCCAAGGCCAGAAGCAACGCATCTTGATAGCGCGAGCTGTGTACCGACAGCCCGACTATATATTTTTGGATGAGGCCACCAACTCGCTCGATGCCTCCAACGAGCGAGCCATTGTAGAGAATTTGGCATCATTCTACGAGGGGCGCACAGTGGTAGTGGTGGCCCACAGGCTCAGCACCGTTAAGGATGCCGACAATATAATAGTGCTTGACGGGGGCAAGGTGGTAGAGACCGGCACTCACAGCCAATTGATTGAGAGCCGCGGATACTACTACAACCTGGTGAAAAACCAGTTGGAATTAGGATCGTAACCAAGCCTTACACGCAGAGAATATCACAGATGTACAACACAGAGAATCATGGAAGATAAAGAACGAGACATAGAGGCTGAAGCCTCACGCGAGCCGAAGCAACACGACCGCATAGAATTAAGGAGTGAAAAAGTGCGCACCATAATAGGCGCCAAGCCTCATTGGCTGGCCAGGTATGGCAACACACTTTTGGTAATACTATTTATAATCATAGCGCTGGTAGTAGCCTTCATGCCCTATCCATACGGCTCGGGAGAGACCATCTTGGAGCACTTCATGCTCTAAACTCCCCCGCCCGAAATTATATATGCTATTTCAATACATCAGCCTCCTTGTCTATTATGGTATTAAGCTCTGAGGTTTTATCTACGGCCTTACCATAGTCAAACGTATATGCTACTTTAATGCAAAGCTGCCTTCCGTAAAACTTTGTGTAGTTTGTCTCATAGTAGCGATATGTAGGAGTATCCTGCCAATATTTATTATAGCCTCTTGTGCTAAATAATTGCAATGCTGAAATTCCAAACGACCAATTGTTGTAGTAGTAATCCACTGACAATCCGTATTGTAAAGGGAATTTTCGCAATTGATCAAGATTTAGCATACGAATCGGAGAATAGACATACCCTCCAAACGAGAATCCTGCAATCTGATAATTCGCATTAAATCGTGCAGTCCAATAGTTATATCTATTGTGTTGCTGACCATTTAGGATATCACGATGATAGGCTAAGGCCGACGATAAACGTAAACGATAATTGAATAGGTTAACAGCCGGACAAATTTCAGCCGTATATGTTTTCACATTGCCATCGGCTAAATATTGTTTCAGCATTATTTCACCATTCGGAGTCCAATATGGTGCAGGGGTATCTGATTGATCGGAAAGAGAGAAATTTGCCGACATATTAAATACGCCGGAAGGGATCCATACTGCGTAAATATTAGAAAGCAAATACCTATCATCCTTAAGATTAGGGTTGCCTTGCACCCACTCCACCTCGTTGACTTGAGAAAGCAAATCAGCACTCTGACCTACACTTACAGAATTGGATGTATAATATAAGCTTCCATTAAAACGTATTTTTGAATTGGGGTTATAACCAATCTGATAGTAGGCATACGGATTACATTGGGTGCGCTTTAAATCATTATTTGAAATGCTATTGAGTGTCATACCTGCGCCAAACATCATAAACAAATTGCGAGAAAATGTATGCTTATATAGTAAGGTATTCATCGTAAAATAGTTACTATATCTTTGATCAGAAAGGCCATATATGCTACCGGAATAGTCTGTTGCTATATGAGAGTATTTGTTATAGGAACTAAATTGCATAAAGTTCTTTGAATTATGGGTATAGCCATATGACACTC
>CAYVAK010000040.1:0-16017 GCA_964448425.1 uncultured Sangeribacter sp. | reverse complement strand
AAGCCGTCTTGTCGGCAAGGATGCTTTTGGCGTTGCCTATTTGAAGATTGTGATTTCCGAAAGACGAGAAGGCGCAGTGGATGGTTGGATGACTACCGAAGAGAGAATTTACACATTTTATTAACCCAACTTAAAAACAAATCAAGATGAAAAAAATCTACGCTTTGTTTGCAGCAGCCCTCGTAGCAGGAACTGCTTTTGCCGCTCACCCCGGATTGCGCAGTGGCAATGTATCAGTAAAAGCCGCTCCTTTTGCTTCTGAGAAAGTTGCCGCCGTTCACGACCAATTGGCTAAAGGCGAAATAGGCCAAACCATGACATTGGCTCCCGCTAAGGCTCAGAACAATTCCGGTACAACATGGACAGTAAAAATCAATGTGAATGCTTCAAGATGGTGCGACCTGCTTCAATACAGCGATGGTACCAAACCTACATTTGAAGAACTTCCTATGTATTGGGTGACATTCTACACCTATGACGACGCTACAAGTGTTAGCCGTGTTTACTTCGACTACTGTATGCCGGCTAAGGCTGTTTTCGAGCACTACGATGATGATGAGTATTGGACTTCAGAAGGCGACTTCAACTGGGATCTCGCTACAGAGACTTACGGCTCACTCGAGGCTGCTGAGGAAATGGTAGACGCTACAGAGTTTACAGAGTACAGCTCCGAGAACAATCTCGCAGCTTATCTGTTCCCCTACGGCTACATTCCTTCATTCTGCGGTCTGTTTAACATGAACCTTTTCTCATCTAATCCCCACTATTGCACATATAAAGGCACATCCTCACTTTATCTGCGTCCCGGTACATACAACAGCAGTACAAGTAGCATCACAACTACCAACGCTGCTTACATCTCATGGCAGGCCTACGATGAGGAGACCAACGAAATCGAGGCTACATTCTATGCTCCTCTCGGCACAGTGGTAACAAGCAGCGGAACTCCCTCTTTCGGCACACTGAAAGGTACACTTTCAGAGACAATCGAAGGCGATGCAGCTGTGTTCGGTTTCTCACAGAAACCTCTCGAAATAGGTGAAGTTCACTTGTTTAACCTTGGTGAGGCTAACGAAGACCTCTATATCGGTTCATACGAGAGCGCTGAATATACACTTGGTGACTTATATGAGGACTATGAGCCCGCTAACATGTATTATGTGGCATTCTGCTCACCCACATTGACCTACAATATTGAGGAGACAACACTTCCCAAAACTCCTTCTGCAACATCAGAGACAACATCCGACACATACTACTACTACAGCCAGCACCTCACACTTGCTCCCACATCAGATCCCGAGAACACATATCCCGAGGGTCTTGCAAAAGAGGAATGGTGGACATATGATTCAGCCGGCTTCATGACCAACACACTGAAACCCAATGTATCATTCCCCGCTTACTACGCAACATCTTGTGCTGACAGCGCAATAGCAGCATCTCTTCTTGGTGGTGTAGGTGCACTCTATGGTTGGACAATGGTAGCTTACTATGGTAGCGATTCAACACCTTATCCCACTTATGGCTTTGGCGATGCTAACTATGGTTTCAATGCTTCATTCCAGACCAACCTCGGTCAATTGGTATGGTTCACCTACAAAGGCGACATCCAATATCACTACGATGCTGACGACTATCGTGTAGCTAAAACAATCTCTGCTGTAGGTTCAGCTGATGCTAACGCAATCTCCGACTATGTAGGTGTTAAGACTGTAGCAACAGCCAGCGACGCTGAAGTAGTGGCTACTCAATATTACAACTTCCAGGGCATCCGTCTGAACGGTGCACCTGAGAAAGGTATCTACATTGTACGCAACCTGAAGGCTGACGGCACAGTAGAAACACTCAAAGTAGCTAAATAATAGATCTCACTTATAGCTTTAAGGGGCTGTCTAAGGCATTTAGGCAGCCTCTTTTTTTGTGCGCAAATTCCGCGAGCCGGAAATCAAAACCGTGGCGATTCGGTGGCGGGTCGGGGTGGTTTTCGGGGGTGGTGTGGATTTTGTGGGTGGCGGGTGGTGGTAGTGGCGAGATTTGGATGGAGGGATGGTGTGGCGGTGGGTAAACAAATTTTAAGTAAAAAATTCTTACAAAAATTTGCTTGTATGGAAATTCTTTAGCAATTTTGCAAATGAAATTTGCTTGATGATTAGCATAAGGCAAGTTTTTGTTAGTTGATTATATCAGAATTTTTGCGTAATTGTAGAAAAATGCTTTGACTTTAATCGACTAAATTGACTTTTTACTGTATCAGATTTGATTTTTGATACTATGAAGTGAGAATGAACTAAAACAAAATCTTAAACCTTAACACAAAAAGAAGATGAAAAAAATCTACGCATTGTGTGCAGCATCTCTTGTAGCGGCTACAGCGTTTGCATCACCGAAGAGTCTGCACAACGGAGAAGTAGCTGTAAAAGCTGCTCCATTTGCATCTGAAAAAGTTGCAACAGTTCACAATCAAATTGCAGAAGGCCTTCTTGGTCAGGATTACACCTTTGCACCTTCAAAGGCTCAAAGCAGTGCCGGTGCAGATTGGACAGTGAGAATCAATGTTAACGCTGACCGTTGGTGTGATGTGCTCGCTTACAGCGATGGTTCAAAGCCTTCATTTGAAGATGTTCCTTTCTATTGGGTGACATTCTACACATACGATGACGCTTCAAGCGTGAGCCGTGTGTTCTATGATATCTGCATGCCTGCACAGGCATATTTCGACCACGCAGATGATGACAACTGGTGGATAGACGATGAGAATTTCGACTGGGATCGCGCAGCTGAAGAGTACGGTTCGCTTGAGGCAGCTCAGGCAATTGTAGATGTAGAGCAGTTTACATCTTATCTTGCAGACAACAATGAAGTGCTGTATCTTTATCCTTACGGCTACATCCCCGGCTACTATGGTCTGTTTAACATGACCCTTTTCTCAACCAGCAATCCTTCATATTGCACATATAAGGGCACAACCAACCTTTACCTTCGTCCTATGACAGTGTCGGGCAACAGCTATGTTACCAGCGGTGCCGCTTATCTTGGCTGGACCGGCTACGATGCTGACACAATGGATATCGAGGCTGAGCTTTATGCTCCTCTCGGCACAGTTGGCGACAGTGGCACATTCGGCACACTGAAAGGCACAATCTCCGAGACTATCGAGGGTTCAGCTGCTGTGTTTGGTTTCACACCTGCAGTTCTCGACCTTGGTGAGGTTCACATCTTCAACCTTGGCGCTGCTGACGAAGACGCTTACATCGGCACATACAACAATTCCGATTACACATTCGGCGACCTCTTTGAGAACTTTGAGCCCGCAAACCTCTATGAGTATGCATTCTGCTCCAAGACCACAACATTCGGCACAATCGAAGAGACAACACTCCCCACAAAAGCTTTCGCTACAGAGGAGACAACACAAGACACATACTACTATTTCTTGGCTAAAGTGCTTCTCGATTCTAACTCAGATCCCGAGAATGTATATCCCGAGGGCATAGCAGTAGACGAGTTCTGGTCATACGACAACTCAGGCTTCCTCACCACCACAATCAAACCCGGTGTGGCCTTCTCAGGCTATCGCACAAGCAAATGTGCCGACAGCACAATCGCTTCAGCTCTTCTGGGTTCATCAGGTGTGCTCTATGCATGGGGCGCATATCCTTATCCCGGCGACGGTGAGTCAATCCCTTACCCCACCTATGCAGCCGGCGACAAGACTGTAGGTTTCAACGGTAAATTCCAAACAAGCCTTGGCTCAACAGTGACATATTCTTACACCGGCGACATCCAGTACCACTACGATGCTGACGACTACCGTGTGGTTAAGACAATCCCCGCTATCGGCAACGCTGATGCTAACGTGATTGGTGACACCAACAGCGTTAAGACAGTGCTCGGCAGCAACGCAGATGTTGTATCAACACAATACTTCAACCTCCAGGGCATCCGTCTGAACGGTGCACCTGAGAAAGGTATCTACATTGTACGCAACCTGAAAGCTGACGGTAGCATCGAGACAGTGAAAGTGGCTAAATAATCAACTTCACACATATCTCCGGAGAGGTCGCCCATCGCGGGCGGCCTCTTTTTGTTTGCGGGACGGGGGGCTATGTCGCAAAAAATCAGTAATTTTGCAGCGTGAAAAGAGTTATAAGCATATCGCTTGCTTGCGGTGTAAGCCTCTTAGGTTCAGCTTTATATGCCTCTTCGGGGAGCAATGTCTCCGCCGGTGGAATCTATGCGGAAGCGGAAGCCGACACAGTGAGCGACCATATACATACACTTGACGAGCATATCGTCACTGCTATACGCCCTTATCAGGAAGTGATACCCTCACAGCGCCTGGAGGGCCAGGAATTGCAAAATCTCACCGCCCACAGTGTGGCCGACGCGCTGCGCTATTTCTCCGGCATACAGGTGAAAGACTACGGCGGTGTGGGCGGCATTAAGACCATCGATGTGAGGGGCATGGGCACCAACCACACCGGAGTGTATTACGACGGCATACAGCTGGGCAATGCCCAGAATGGGCAGATAGACTTGGGCCGCTATTCGCTCGACAATATAGAGGAAATATCCATCTATAATGGGCAGAAGAGCGAGATATTTCAGCCTGCAAGAGACTTTGCATCGGCCTCATCGGTGTATATACGCACTCGCAGACCCTCGTTTGCCTCGGGTAAGCGATTTAACCTCTCTGCCACTATGCGTGCCGGCTCTTTCGGGCTGCTCAACCCTTCGTTGCGGCTGGACTATAGATTTTCGCGTCGGGTCACCGCTACTGCATCAGTGGAGTATACCTACGCCAACGGCCGATATAAATTCCGCTACCACAAGATGTTTTCGGATGGTACCACCGCTTGGGACACCACCGCGGTGAGGCGCAACGGCATGGTTCACGCACTTAGGGCAGAGGCCACGGTGTTCGGCACCCTTGACCGTGGGCGCTGGAATCTGAAAGCTTATTATTACGACTCGAGTCGCGGAATACCCGGGGCGATAGTCAACAATGTGTGGAAGAACTCGCAGAAGCAGTGGGACCGCAACTTCTTCCTTCAGGGCGGGGTGCAGCACGCCTCCGCTTCGGGAGCCTATGAGTGGATGGTCAACGCCAAGTATGCGCGCGACCATATGCGCTACTTGAATCCCGACACCACACTGATGTATCTCGACAACAGTTTCAATCAGCAGGAGCTGTATCTCTCCACCACTCACCGGTTCAGAATAGTAGAAGGGTGGGATGTTTCGGCGGCGGTAGATTACCAGTATAACACCCTGGATGCGAGCCTTGCCAATTTCTCTCGCCCTAACCGCAACACCCTCTTGGCAGCGTTGGCCACAGCGGCTCATTGGCGCGGGCTGAAAGCCCAGGCCAGCTTGCTGCTCACTGAGGTGGCCGACAAGTCGAAGACCTATTCGGGCGACACCTATCTGGGCCGTCGCACCAACAATTTCCACCGATTAACACCGGCCATCTTCTTGGGTTGGACGCCGTTTGAGGGCGGGGCCAATGACTTGGCTCTGCGCGCATTCTATAAGCGCATATTCCGTATGCCTACCTTCAACGACCTGTATTACACAGATATAGGCAATGCCGATTTGAAGCCGGAGTATGCCACCCAGTATGACTTCGGTGCTACCTATACGGCCCGGTTTGCCGGTGACTTGGCTCCGCAACTAAGAGTGGGCGCCGACCTGTATTACAACAATATAGACGACAAGATTATAGCCGTGCCCAAGGGCACCGGACAGTATCGCTGGATGATGATGAACATTGGCGAGGTGCACACCCTGGGCCTTGACCTGAATGCTTCACTCACCCTCTCGCTGCCGGCCGATATACTCCTCAACACCCGCCTCACCTACTCCTATCAGCGTGCACGCGATTTCTCCGACCCTACCGACAATCTCGATGAGGCCGGCACCTATAAGGGTCAGATAGCCTACATACCGCTTCACAGCGGTTCTGCTATTTTGGAGGGCCAATGGCGGGGCTTTACGCTCAACTATAGCTTCATATATGTGGGCGAGCGCTATCACAACTCCTCCAACATACTCGCTAACTATGAGCAACCCTGGTACACTCACGACATCGCTGCCCATTATGCTTTCCCTTTGGGCAAAGTGAATGCCCGAGTGTCGGTGGAGGTCAACAACCTTCTTAACCAGCAGTATGAGATAATTCAAAACTATCCGATGCCGGGCAGAAACTTTAAATTCATTTTCAGAGTAGACCTATGACATATAAGCTTCGCAAGCCGTTTTGGGCTGTATCACTAATGTTGTTGAGCCTCGCCGCCTGCCGCGACGACGATGTGATTTTCATACCTGAAAATGTGGACACCGGCACCCCCGAGTTTACCGACATATCCGGGTTCTATCTGCTCAATGAGGGGAATATGGGCTCGAATAAATCCACTTTAGACTATTACGACTATGCCACCGCCACTTATAGCCGCAACATATATGCTTCGGTCAATCCGAATGTGGCAATGGAGTTGGGCGATGTGGGCAACGATTTGGCCATCTACGGCAATCGGCTGTATGCGGTGATAAACTGCTCAAACAAAGTAGAGGTGATGGATGCCGCCACTTGCAAGCGCATAGGGCAGGTGGAGATTCCTAATTGCCGATACATACGCTTTGCCGATGGTTATGCTTATGTCACCTCGTATGCCGGCCCGGTGGAGATAGACCCCAACTATAAGCAGAAGGGCTATGTGGCTAAAATCGATACTGCTACCCTTGAGGTGGTGGACCGCTGCATAGTGGGCTATCAGCCCGACGGGTTGGAGATTCTCTCCGGCAAAATCTATGTGGCCAACTCCGGCGGCTACATGAGCCCTAACTACGAGAACACACTGTCGGTGATAAACCTACAGAATTTTGAGGTGGAAGACACCATTCCCATAGCTGTGAACCTTCATCGCATAGCGGCCGACAGCCATGGGCAGCTCTGGATATCGTCGCGTGGCGACTATTACACCGTTGTGGCCTCGTTGAGCTGCTACGACACTCGCAAGCAGCGCATCACCGCTACTTTGCCCATCACAGTGTCCGACTTCACAATCAAGGGCGACAGCCTCTACTATATAGGCGTGGACCGCACCTTCACATCCACCTCTTCGGCCGCCAATAGCTATGGCATAGTGCGTGTGAGCGACCGCGAGCAGGTGAGCACCAATTTCATTACCGACGGCACCGAGAGCTCGATAGTGGTGCCCTACGGCATAGCTGTGAATCCACTCACCGGCGACATACTTGTGGCCGATGCGCGCAACTACGTGAACCCCGGTCGCCTCTATTGCTTCAGCCCTCAGGGCGTGAAGCGCTGGGATGTACGCACCGGCGACATCCCCGCCCATATAGCCTTTTGGGGCTCCACCAAATAAGAATTTTCTACTTTGAATAACAGAATAGGCTGCGCCATGATGTATGACGCAGCCTCGCTTTCTTATGGTTCGTAAAAAAACAGTGGACTCTTATAGGGTGACGAGCACGTAGACCCAGTGGGCAATGATTGCAGCCACGAGGCCACCTACGGTGTGGGAGATGATTGCTTTGGGGGTGAGCTCGCGGTAGCCGAGGGAGTCGAGCATGGCGGTGTGTGTGCTCAGGAAGCCGCTCCAGCACATGCCAATGGCGGTGAACACTGCTATGGCGTTGCCGTCGGCCCAGCCTTGAAGCACATACTCTTTCACAAGACTCAGAGAGGCACCTACGGCGCCGAGTGCGGTGATAGGCACTGCCACCAGGTGGGGGTCATTGAATCCGAATATCCATTTGAATACGAAGTCGGCTTTCGCTGCCAGCCAGGGGAGCAGTCCTACGCCCTCGTAGGCAGCACCGGTGTATGCGCCAGTCTCGGCGGAAGGACCGTTGGTGAGCAGAACCACCAGAGTGGTGATGATGAGCACACCGGGGATGATGGCAAGGCCCACATCCACACCGGTTTTGCCGCCGTCGAGCAGCGAGTTGAGGGTGCGTATAAAGGTCGATTTCTTGTGGCCTTCAGCAGCTTCTTCTTTCTCCTCTTCTTCAGCCAGTTTGATGGCTTCTTCGCTTATGGCCGCTTCAACAGCATAGTTGGGATAAGCCTTCACAACAAAGTGCTGCATGAGGCGGGTTGAAACAATGCAGCCGCAGAAGGCACCGAAGAGACCGATGAACGGCTCGTAGGTGAAACCTTGGCCGAGCATGAACACAATCACAATCAGGCCCATACCGAAGGCTGTGCCGAAGTTGGTGAGCGATATGTATTGGAATTTTTTGAAATATGAGCTGAAGCGCTTATCTTGCGAGAGGGAGATAATGGCGGGGTTGTCGGAGAGGAAAGTCATCACAGCACCCAGCGATGCCACACCGGGGAGGTTGAAGAGAGGTTTCATGAGCGGGCGGAGCAGCTTTTCGAGTAGTTTCACCACTCCAAACTCTACGAACAGACGGCCGATGGCACCGGTGACAACGCAGATGCCCATCAGATAGAACACAGTGTCCAGCAGCAGTCTATAAGCTGTGTTCATCAAAGTATTAAGCATATTGGGGACGCCCATCTGCGCGCCAATATACCAGAAAATTGCCAGTACGATGACCAGACAAGGCACACCGGCGGGTATATATTTAGTGAACCCTTTTTTGCCGGCCTTATCTGATTTCTTTAATGAAGATTTCATGATAATAATAATAATTTTAGATGCCTGAGGGGCTTGCGGCAGCGCCCTGTGGGTCAGGCGGTGGTTAGTGTTGCTTGATTTGAGGTTGTCAACAACCTGTTGATAACTTGTTAATAACTTGTAGACAACATGTGGATAAAGGCCCTAAAATCGGGTTATTTCCTGTTGATAAGTTATGATTCGGTTGTTGATAACTTGTTTATAACTCTGATTTTGAATGGTTTGTAGGGTGGATGAAGTTGTCAACAACTTATTTGCGGGCTTTCAAGATGTTCATGCTCCAGGTGACGCCGAGGTCGACAAGAGAATTTTTGTCCATAAGGGTGCCGGCGGTGTTGCCGTTTTTGCCCCAGGAGTAGAAGTAGCATGCGTGGAGGCGCACATCTTGGTTTTTGATTTTGAAGGGGTGATATTCCAGGCCGCCGCCCACGGATGTGATTTCGGTGCCGGGCATCACAGTGTAGTCGGCATTGCTGTGGGTTGTGTTGACATCGTAGGTAGATTTGGCGAGAAGCTTGAGGCCTTTACCCAGGTCGACGGCCACTCTGCCCATGATTGAGGCATCTTTGAAGAGGAAAGTCTGGTGGGAAGAAGCGCGGTTCATAAGGTCGAGCTCGATGCTTACGCGTCCGGCGTCGAACTTATGGCCAAGGGCTATGTAGTTGATGTAGTGGCCTTTGGTGTATTCAATCATGTTGAGAGAATAGAGGGTGTGGAAGTGGCTGAAATCGCCGATCCACATGAAGTTGTAGGCGTAGGTGTTGCTGTTGCCGGTCACTTTATAGAAGGGGTTGGTGCAGATTTGCAGCATCAACTTATTATTGCCGGGGTTGGTGATATATTCGCCGCTCACGCCAAACTGGTAGCAGGGGATATTGTTCCAGAATTCAGAACCTTTGTAAATGTTGATAGGGGCGCGGTCGTATTCAAAACCGCCGATTGCCACAACCTCTTTACCGCCGCTCACGGCCCAATTGTCGTTGGGCATATAGGTGAGGTTAATCCAGTCGGTGGCGTCGAAGAAGTTGCTGTCGTAAGCCGATTTGTTGAGACGTTGGCGCCAGGCGTATTTGAGGTGTTTGTTAAGGTCGCCTGATAGGGCCAGGTTTAGGTAGCGGCCTTTGAATCCGCTGTTTGCATCGTTGGTAGTGCCGTCGGTCACGTCGTATTGGTAGTCGAAACGTGCCTCTACGTCAAGGTTGATAGTTGGGTCAAAAGACTGTGCCGATGCGCCTGCTGTAGCTGCGAGCATAAGCGCCATGGCGGTAATAATCTTATGATTCATTTTAACTCTTGGTATATAGATTTTGTGTTTTTGATTTAGGATGTATGTTCTCTCTCTTGGTGTGTTTGAGGAGTGCCGGGGCTGTTGAAGGGGAAGTAGAGATTGGGCGTGCTCTATATCGCCCAATCTCTGATGCTGATCATGATTGTGTAAACACGGTCCACAATAAAATGTTTTTTCTCTCACATGTTAGCGTAAAGCTTCCACCTCATCGGTGGTGAGAGGTATCTTTTTGCCGAGGCGTTCGGCGCCGGTCTCGGTTATGAGGTAGTTTTCTTCGTTGCGTACGCCGCCGAAGTCTTTGTAAGTCTCCAGCAGGTTGTAGTTTATGAAGTCGGCGAGGCGGCGTTCAGCGCCCCAGTAGTCTATGAGTTCGGGGATGAAGTATACGCCGGGCTCGATTGTGAGTACGAATCCGGGCTCCAAGGGGCGAGCCAAGCGGAGGGATTTGCGGCCAAACTGGGTGCTTTTGGGTTTGCCGTCGTAGCCCACATAAACTTCGCCGAGGCTCTCCATGTCGTGGACGTCGAGGCCCATCATGTGGCCCAGGCCTGTGGGGAAGAACATTGCATGGGCGCCGGCAGCCACAGCGTCGTCGGTGTTGCCTCGCATGAGCTTGAGGTCTTTAAGGCCGTCGACAATTACGCGGGCTGAGAGCTCGTAGACATCCACGAAGGGCACGCCCGGTTTGAGGGCAGCCACAGCGGCCTGATGGGCAGCTACTTGGATGTCGTAGACGTCTTTCTGGCGGCGGGTGTAGTGTTTGTCAACACATATGGTGCTCGACATGTCGCCGCAGTAGCCGCTGGTGCGTTCGCAGCCGGCGTCTACCAGGAGCATATCGCCGGGTTTGATGAGGTTGCCGTGGTAGTGGTTGTGCAGGGTTTCGCCGTGGACTGTGCAGATGGTGGGGAAGGCCAGGGGGCAGCCGTGAGCTTGAGCTACGGCCTCCAGGGCGGCAGCCACTTCGTATTCATACATACCGGCTCTCACCACGCGAGTGGCTTCCAGGTGCATCTCGGCGGTGACATCGGCAGCTTTGCGAATCTCTTCAATCTCTTCGGGAGTCTTGTTTTTGCGCATGTTCACCACGCCGCGTATGAAGCTTTCTGAGGGAGTTTCGCAGCCGGGGCGCACGCCGAGCAGGTTGAAAAGTTTGATTCTGTTTTCGGGACGATAGAGGGGCAGATAGTGAATGGCTCTGCCTTGTGAGGCGGCTTTCTGAAGGTAGTCGGCCAGCTCTTTGCTCGGGCGGGTGTCGGCGACACCTACGCTGAGTGCTTTCTCGGCGAGTGTGGGCTGATTGCCCATCCACACAATATGGTCGATGGTGAGTTCGTCGCCAAAGATTATTTCGCGGTCTTCGTCTATGTCGATGATTGCGTTCAGGCCGGCATACGATAGCCCAAAGTAGTAAAGGAACGATGAGTCTTGCCTGTAAAGGAATGAGTTGTCTTCGTAGTTGTAACCTTGTTCTTCATTGCCTAAAAACAGCAATATGCCTTTGCCGACACTCTTTTTCAGTGTGGCTCTTCTTTGTTGATAGATTTCTGCATTAAACATGGTATCTTAGTTTTTGTGTTTTCTGTGTTCTAATGCGCTGCCCCTTTTGAGGTAACGGGCAGTAATAAAGTGCTTTAAGAATGGGGAGAGATGTGTGGTAATTTGAAGAAGACTTAACAGCCGTCAATTACTGCTCAAAATTAGCTACAATATTTGATGTTGCCAAACAAAAGCCTAAAAACTTGAAGAAATTTTTTGCAACGGGGCCTAAACGGGGCCTAAAGGCGGCGATATGCAAGCGTAGACCCTTTTGTGGAGTAACTCTGTTACCTCGTCGGCCTGTGGGCAACCGTGACTGCCCATGAGCCACAAATCCACCCAAGGGAGTCCCGGGGCATAGGGTGGCTGGCGGTAGGTGCGGGAGATTACCGAGAGGGCGGCGCGCTCGTAGAATGCTATTCTGCGGCTTGCCTGCTTTGAGACGGTGGCGGGCTCCACTTCGAGCACCACCGGGCCCTCGGCCGCTATTTGCTTAATCACCTCGCTGCCTATGCCGCGGCCTCGCAGTCGCTCCATGACGGCGAAGTGCTCCACATAGGTGAACCGCTCAAAGCGCCACAGAGTGATTAGTCCGACAAATTCGGCTGCTGAGGTCTCGGTGAGGTAGATGCCCCAAAGAGCGGGGTAGGAGTGGGGCGCGGCATCGCGGATTTTGGCCCACGGGCGGCGTTCACACTCCGGGAAGGAAGCTAAATACAAACGCTCTGCGAGCGCCATGGAGGTGCCGGCAGAGCGTGTGATGCGTCGAAGGGTGATTCCCATTTATGCTTGAGCGAGAGGTGAAGCCTGGGTATAGGTGCGAGTGGCAAGGTCTTTGTCGAGCATATACATGCCATATTTGTTGCCCTCCACAGCTTCTGCTGCGTCGATCATGGCGCGAGCGTTGTCTTCCTCTTCCACCTGCTCGTCGATAAACCATACAAGGCGGTTGACTGATGCGAAGTCGTTGTCGGCTTGAGCGATAGCTGCCAAATTGTTGATCATAGCGGTGACTTTGCGCTCGTGGTCGAGAGTGGCTTTAAACATGTCGAGCACTGAGGCCCATTCGGTGGGCACTGCATCGATAGGTTTGAGCACCACCTTGGCGCCCAGAGAATTAAGATAGTTCATAAAAATCTGAACATGGTCGAGCTCCTCTTGGAATTGCACTTTAAACCAGTTGGCAACACCGCTGTGGCCTTTGGCTTGAGCGTCCATCGACATTGAGAGGTAAAGATATGCTGACCAGAATTCAGCATTAATTTGCGCATTTATAGCGTCGTGAAGCTTATTGCTTATCATGATTTATTGATTTTTGGGATTAATATTATTCCTGTTTTCCACTGCAAAAATAGCAAATAAATTTGCTCCGCGCAACAGCGGAGCAAACTTCCGAGCCGCAATTTCTCTTGCCGGCAGGTTTGTCGGTGGACGCGACGGGGACGCCCTTGCCAAGAAATAACGGATAAGCGGGGCGGATGTTTGCATATTCCAATAAAATTCTCTATTTTTGCATCAATGCGTACCGACCTGTTTAATAAGTATATTTGGATTGTTGATGCTATCACCAGCCATGGCCGACTCACTCGAGCCGAGCTAAATGACTTGTGGCTTCGCTCGGCGCGCTCCGACGGTAAGCCGATTCTCCATAGGTCGTTTTTCAACTATCGCCGCGACATTGAGAGCATCTTTAATATTGATATTCTTTGCGATAATTATGACCGCTACTACATTGAGAAGCCTCACAGTAGCAGCGATGAGAATTTCCGCAATTGGATGCTCGACTCTTTCGCCTTGCGCAGTGCCATTACCGGTGCTGTAAGCCTTAGCGACCGCATTATTGTGGAGAAAATTCCGTCGGCAAGGCAGTTTCTGCCGCTGATGATTTCGGCCATCCAAGAGTCGAAGAAAGTAAGTATCACTTATGCAGGCTTCACGCGCTCCCTGCCGGAGGAGGGCATTGTTTTTGCCCCTTACTTTCTGAAGCTTTTCAAGCAGCGTTGGTATGTGATAGGCCTTAGAGAGGCTTCCAACGAGATTCGCACTTATGCTCTGGATAGAATCCGCGAGCTTAACATTCTGCCGTATCAGTTTCAGATGCCCGACTATATCGAGCCCTCCGAGTATTTTGCCGACCTCTATGGCATCACCTCCTCAAAGGGAGAGGTGAAGGATGTGATAGTGTCGGCCTCGGTGACCACGGCTAAGTATCTGCGGGCGCTGCCGCTTCACCACAGCCAGAGGGAGGAGCAATATTCCGACCGCTCGCTTTTCCATTTCCGATTAAAACTCACCGACGACTTCTTGCGTGAATTGATGTCGTTCGGCCCCGATATTCAGGTTGTGGCTCCTCAGGAGCTGCGTGTTATGATGATTGACCGCTTGCAGCAGACCCTTCGCAATTATGAGCCATCGCCCGCCGCTGAGGCCAAGCATCTGAAAGTCTCCGCCTCGAACCCCAACATATTAGAGTAGAACATAGACACACACAATGACAACTCAAACCTCCGATTCTACTAAAGAAACCCGTCTTAAAGAACTTGGTACCGCCCCTATAGGTAAGATACTATGGAAATACAGCTTGCCGGCTGTGATCGGCACTGTAGTGACATCTATTTACCACCTTATAGACAGCATAGTGATTGGCCATGCCATCGACGATCCGAATGTGATTTCGGGTATTGCTGTCACCTTCCCGGTTATGAGCCTTTCCGGTGCGCTGGGTATGCTCATCGGTGCCGGCGCCGCCACCCGCATATCTATCGTGATGGGGCAGAAGGATAAGCCGCGTGCTGAGCTGATACTTGGCAATGCCGTGGTGCTCTCAATCATCATCGGCATCCTTTATTCGCTCACATTCTTTGTGTTTCTCGATCCTATACTCAAGGTGTTTGGCGCCTCGCCCTATTCGCTGCCGTATGCCCGCCAGTTTATGCAGTGGATTATCCCCGGCATGGTGCTCATCAACCTCACGTTTTCCTACAATAATGTGATGCGAGCCACGGGCTATCCGCGGAAGGCGATGCTCACCAATCTCCTTGGTGCGGTGCTCAACTGCATACTCGCGCCCATCTTCCTCTTCGGATTCCACTGGGGCATCTGGGGCGCGGCACTTGCCACCGACATATCGATGCTTATCACCGCCATATTTGTGATGCAACACTTCTTTGTGCCCTCGCACGAGCTCTCGTTTCGCCGTGGCACTTATAAGCTGAAGTGGAAGGTGGTGAGCTCGGTGATTTCCATAGGCATGGCGCCGTTTTGCATCAATGTGGCTGCTGCCGGCATCAATGCTATAGTCAACAATTCGCTTAAGCTATATGGCGGCGACAATGCTATTGCCGCTGTGGTGGTGTTCAACCGCTTTACCACAATCTTTGTGATGGTGGTGATAGGCATCTGCCAGGGCATGCAGCCTATCATAGGCTATAACTACGGCTCCGGGCGCTACAATAGGCTGTTTCGCACACTGTTTTATGCAGCGGCTGTCTCGGTGTTGGTGACATCGATAGGCACTGCGTTTGCCCAAATCACACCTTACTCCATCGCTTCGCTTTTTATGCAAGACCCCGATCAGATAGAGAGTGCAGTGTATTGCTTGAGCTTCACTTCGCTTTGCTTTTGGATGGTGGGCTTCCAGATTGTGGCCTCCAACTTCTTCCAGTCGCTCGGTATGCCATTGAAGTCGATATTCCTGTCGCTCACACGCCAAATCATATTTATGATACCGTTGTTGCTCACCTTGCCCGGCTGGCTGGGCCTCAAAGGTGTGTGGCTGGCATATCCTATTTCCGACCTTATAGCCACCATTGTGACCTCCACAATGCTCTATTGGCAGATAAAGCAGATACGCAACAATCGCCTCGCACCGGCAGTGTAGGCCGGCGTTGCGGCCGGCGCTATGAGTGCCTGGCGGATGCCGCCTGGCGGATGCTGCGCATATGGGACAAAATAAAAGAGGACATCCAAATGGATATCCTCTTTTGCGCTTCAAGATGGACTCGAACCAACGACCCTCTGATTAACAGTCAGATGCTCTAACCGACTGAGCTATTGAAGCATTATTTGTCGAATTTTGCGCTTCAAGATGGACTCGAACCAACGACCCTCTGATTAACAGTCAGATGCTCTAACCGACTGAGCTATTGAAGCGGTTATTGTTGCATACTCGGCTCTCCGAAATTGCGATGCAAAATTAGTTACTTTATTTCATATCTCCAAATTTTAGTGCGAGAATGTTGAATTATTCTTTCTTTTTTTAGCCGTCGACGAGTCGACAACTGGCTATCGGGCTTTCTGTGTGCTTTTTCCAGTGCATATATGCGTATGGTTTTGGGTACTCATTTCCAAAAATTCTTTAAAATAACGTAATACGGAAATATTTCCTTATTTAATGAATCGTTGTAATGAAAAAGTCACTAACTTTGTAGCGGATTTTATTGCCAAAACTATGCGCAGTAGAGTCCAATGTCAATTGCAACAAGCATTCTTACAGATTGCTGATTGTGCGGTAAATAC
>CAYVAK010000039.1:0-16280 GCA_964448425.1 uncultured Sangeribacter sp. | reverse complement strand
GTCCTCGAAAGGGCTTTATGAGACTTGCTTCCCATTGCACCACAGCGAATGATAAGATGTTGTAAATCTCAAGATAAATCAATTAGGCAGTTAAGCAATTCTAATGCTGAAAGGATGTTTAAATTAAATGTAAGTCAAAATTAGAGCAATAAGAAGTTAATCTTAAAAAGTTAGTTAATTCCTTTTCTATTTACCTTATCTTAAAGAAAGCTAAGAGAAACCTTTTAAGACCGCACGTAGTAATACGCGCGGTTTTATCTTTTTATATTTGTGGCTGAAACCCGGTCGGTTTGATTGGTCAAATTGGCGTATAGAGTGGGGGAGGGTGGCTTAGAGGTGTCCTGCAAAACGGGGAGGCTTAGCGGCGCGGGAGGCGGGCAAGGGCAAACTTCACTCCGGTGATGAGAAGCGCAAGGCCCAGACCGGTGTAAAACATGGCTATGAACCATATGGGCAACAACGAGTAGCGGCGTATCACTATGCCTAGAGTCATCATGGCTGCCATGATGATCCAGCCACGCATGTCGAGAAATCCCATAGGGCAATTGGCCCCCGTCTTAGCCGATATGCGCTTGTGGTGCTTGCGATACATATTGCTGAATATGCCGAAATAAAATGCAGAGAACACTACCGCTGCGCCGGGGAGCAAAAGCCAAAAGCTCACGGTGCAGGAGGCCAGGCACATCAGCCCGATGCGCAAAATATTGGCGCCGGCTATCATCCAAACAGCGCCGGCGATAATCATCAGTGTCCTATTGCTTACTCCTGCTTTCATTATTTGAAGTGCAAAATTAGCAAAAAAATTCCGGACCCCGCGGACCGCCGCATCGCAATTGCTGCGGTTGCATCCGCGAAGGTGATTTTGTTGGGTGCCGGATTTTTTGTAACTTTGTGAAATCAATAGTGGTAGGCGCCGGCTACGGCTACCTGCTTGCTAATAGCCCGAAATCCAAATGACAAAACGATTGGCTCTTCTTTGGCTCCTTGCTCCGGCTGCATTGCTCGCAAATGCGGCAAGCTCTCAAGCGGTCGAAGCAGCAGCTGAACAGGTGTCTACTCACACCACCGAGGGCCTGATTGGCGATTTGGCATGGATTCTGCTCCTCGGTGCCCTTGTTACACTGATTTTCAAGCGCTTGAAGCAGCCTGTGGTGTTGGGCTACATCTTGGCCGGATTTCTTGCCTGCCCTAAATTTGAATACCTTCCTTCCATTACTCATATTGAAAACATTGAATTCTGGGCGCAGCTCGGCATAGTGGTGTTGATGTTTACGCTCGGACTTGAGTTTAGTTTCAAAAAATTGGTCAACGCCGGAGCCTCGGCCATACTTACGGCTTTGATTATCATTATGGCCATGACCTTTGCCGGGTTTGGTGTGGGGCGGTTGCTCGATTTCAATTTCACAAGTAGCATATTCTTGGGCGGCATGCTATCCATGTCGTCGACCACCATAATACTTAAGGCATTCACCGACTTGGGCCTCCGGCAGAAGAAGTTTGCCTCGCAAGTGCTTGCAGTGCTGATAATTGAAGACCTTTTCGCGGTCTTGATGTTGGTGTTGCTATCCTCGCTGGCTGTGGGCAATGTAGAAAGCTCCGAATTGGTGACTTCGATATGCAAGTTGGTGTTTTACTTGATATTGTGGTATGTGGTGGGAGTGTGGTTTATACCCACATTCTTTAAGGCCACACGCAAGCTTATGAGCCAGGAGACGCTCCTCGTGGTGTCGATGGGCATATGCTTCGGCATGGCCGTGCTGTCGGTGACATGCGGCTTTTCGCTTGAATTGGGCGCCTTCATAGCCGGCTCCATAATAGCCGGAACGGTGATGGCCGAGCGCATAGAGCATGTGGTGCAGCCGGTGAAAGACCTCTTCGGGGCAGTGTTTTTCATCTCTGTGGGAATGATGGTCGACCCCGATATCATAGTGCGCTATTGGGACACTATACTCATACTTGCCGTAGTGGTGATAGTGGGCATGATAATATTTGGCACCTCCGGAATGTTAATCACCGGCCAGAGCCTGAAAGTGGCCATAGAGAGCGGCTTTTCGCTCACACAAATCGGTGAATTCTCATTCATCATAGCCTCGCTGGGCATGTCGCTCGGAGTGCTCAACAGTGCCCTTTATCCAATCATAGTTGCGGTGTCGGTAATTACCATATTCACAACACCTTACTTTATAAAACTTTCGCAGCCGGCCTATGGCTTTGTGGAACGGCATTTGCCGGAGAATCTGCGCTTCCTAATCGACCGCTATTCCGCTCAGAGTGCCGACTCGAGCGAGAAACGCCAGGTGTGGAAGGAATTGCTGCTTAGATATGTGTGGCGCATTGTGCTCTATTCGGTGCTTCTGATAGCCATCTTGGCGTTGTCGCGCACCTACCTGTTCCCCTTTATGCAGAGCATGAGCGGCGAGTGGGGCCACTTACTTGCCACTATTGCCACCCTGGCAGCCATGTCGCCATTCCTGTTGGCCCTCACCATCAGCTCCTCGCGCCCCGATGAGAAGGCTCAGCTGCGTCAGGCCACACCATTCTACACCGTGCCATTTTTCGCGCTCAAAATATTGCGCTATCTCATAGCCCTCAACTTTGTGCTTTATCTCATATCGTTTGCCTACACCATGAGCACCGCGCTGCTCGTGGCCATCGGTGTGGCGATTATGATTATGATAATCTCTTCCAGACACATACGTCGCGGCTATCGCGACATGGAGCGCAAATTTATGGCCAACCTCAATGAGCGCGACGACAGCCGTTCCGGCAAGAACAACAATCTGGTGGGCGACCTCCACTTGGCCTTCATAGAGGTGGGCAGCAACTGCCCCTTTGTGGGCGACAAAATAGCCCATTCCGGCCTGCGAAGAGACTATGGTGTGAGCATATCCAGCATACAGCGAGGCCTCAGCGTGCTCCCTCTGCCGGTGAAAGACACCCGCATATTCCCCGGCGACATCTTGGGCATCATTGGCACCGATGAGGCCATCAAACACCTAAACGACGATATAGAGAGCTACGCCAAGGCAGCCGACGACCTGTCTCACCCACAGCCCACCCCGGTGCTGATGAACATACGTCTCTCGGCCACATCCCCGCTTATTGGCAAACGCCTCGACAACGCCGAATTGCGCCAGAAATATTTCTCCATGCTTGTGAAAATCACTCGCGGAGAGGGCGACGCCTCCGAGTTGGAGCTGCATCCTAAGCTCGAATTCCTTGAAGGCGACCGCCTCTGGCTTGTGGGCGACGCTGACAGTATCAAAAAATTGAAGTAAATCTATACACATATACCTTATAATATGCAGAAGATAATAATTCTTGATTTCGGCTCACAATACACTCAGCTCATTGCGCGACGCATCCGCGAGCTGAACACGTATTGCGAAATTAAGCCATACAACAAATTCCCGCAGGGCGAAGAGCTTGAGGGCGTGATTGGAGTGATACTCTCCGGCAGCCCCTACTCGGTCAACGACCCCGAGGCGCTCCAGATTGACTTGAGCAACATCCGCGGCCGCTACCCGCTGTTGGGCATCTGCTACGGCGCCCAATACCTCGCACACACCCTGGGCGGAAAAGTGGCTTCGTCAAACACCCGCGAATATGGCAAAGCACAACTTGTGTGGCACGATGAGTGTGATGAACTGATGAAAGGCGTCGCCGACAACTCCACCGTGTGGATGAGCCATGGCGACTCTATTGTGGCCACCCCCGAAAGCTTCAGAAATGTGGGCTCTACAGCTGATGTGAAAAACGCAGCTTTCCGCATTGAGGGCGAAAACACTTGGGGCGTGCAGTTCCACCCCGAGGTGTATCACAGCGAAGACGGCATGGTGGTGCTCGGCAACTTTGTCAACAACATCTGTGGCTCGAAAGCCGACTGGACACCGGCCTCATTTATCGATTCCACCGTGGCGCAGCTCCAAGCTAAACTTGGCGACGACAAGGTGGTGTTGGCACTCTCCGGCGGCGTCGACTCAACAGTAGCAGCCGTGCTCCTCAACAAGGCCATAGGCAAAAACCTCACTTGCATATTTGTAGACAACGGCCTGTTGCGCTACAAAGAGTTTGAGTCGGTGATGGAAAGCTATTCCGACATGGGCCTGAATGTGATAGGCGTAGATGCAAAAGAAGAATTCTATGCAGCCCTCGCCGGCGTCACCGAGCCTGAGAAAAAACGCAAAATAATAGGCAAAGGCTTCATCGACATCTTCGATAGAGAGGCCCGTCGCCTTAAAGATATAAAATGGCTTGCTCAAGGCACCATCTACCCCGATGTCATTGAGTCGCTCTCCATCACCGGCATGGTGATTAAGAGCCATCACAATGTGGGCGGTCTGCCTCAGAAAATGAATCTGAAACTTGTGGAGCCGCTTCGCTTGCTATTCAAAGACGAAGTGCGCCGTGTGGGCCGCACCTTAGGCATACCCGAGCGCCTCATAGGTCGCCATCCCTTCCCCGGCCCCGGTCTGGGTGTGAGAATCCTTGGCGATGTCACCGCCGAAAAAGTGCGCATCCTTCAGGAGGCTGACCACATCTATATCGAAGGTCTGAGAGAATACGGGCTTTACGATAAAGTATGGCAAGCCGGCACAATCCTGCTGCCCATACGCAGCGTGGGCGTCATGGGCGATGAGCGCACATACGAAAATGTAGTGGCCCTGCGCGCTGTCAATTCCACCGATGGCATGACCGCCACCTGGTCGCAGCTCCCCCACGAATTCCTGGCCGATGTCAGCAACAAGATAATACGCAAAGTCCGCGGTGTAAACAGAGTGGTCTACGACATCTCTTCCAAGCCGCCAAGCACAATAGAGTGGGAGTAACCCCCTGACTGCTCCCCCCTCAAAGCCATCCGGAGGAGGCCATAATGCAGGTCTCCTCTTATTACCCATCATATTGTAAAACATATAGAAAAGAGGCTGCGCCATATTGAGATATGACACAGCCTCATTTTTTTTCATTGAATTTGAATTGTATGTTAGTGTTTGATATAGTTGGATTTTGTTAGTGTAAATGAGAGTGTGATGTCTCTTGCGTGGTTTCTTACGTGCTGATAATCAAGTGTGTGCACCATGGCGTATCCCTACATGGCGGGTGGTGATTGTCGGGCGGGTGGTTCGGGCGGCGGTTGTAGGGCGGGAAATGGTTAGGCGTCGATTTCGAGGAGCTCGAGCAGGCGCATCTCTTTTTCGTCGATTTGGTTGATGATGGTTTGTATGCGTTGGCCGGCTTCCATGAGCTTTTCGGGTGATAGCTCGCCGCTCGACATCTGCTGTTCTAATTGTGTTTTTTCTTCTTCTAATTTGGGTAGCTCTGTCTCTAAGGCTTCCATTTCGTGGCGCTCTTTGAATGTGAGCTTGCGTTGACGTTCGGTGCGCTGTTTGCCGTTTTGGGGTGCGGCGGCATTGCCTGCGGCAGCGGAGGCGGCTTGGGCCGCAAGCTCTTTTTCTCTCTCTGCCACACAGTGGCGATAGGTGGAATAGTCGCCGGGGAAATCTTTTATCTCTCCATTGCCGGTGAGCACAAACAGGTGGCCCACAATGCGGTCGAGGAAGAAGCGGTCGTGGCTTACTACTATCACGCAACCTTTGAATGCTGCAAGATAGTCTTCAAGGATAGAGAGGGTGAGAATGTCAAGGTCGTTGGTGGGCTCGTCGAGCACCAGGAAGTTGGGTGAGCGCATCAGCACGGTGGCCAGGTATAGACGACGTTTTTCGCCACCGCTGAGCTTGTAGATGTATTTCTGTTGGTCGGCGGGTTCAAAAAGGAATTTGCAGAGGAATTGCGAAGCGGAGAGCCGGGTTTTGTCGTCGATTCTCACATCTTCGGCAATTTCGCGCACTGCGTCGATAACCTTTTTCGATTCGTCGAACTCGATGCCTTGTTGTGAGTAGTAGCCCCATTTCACAGTGGTGCCCACATCTATGTGGCCGCTGTCGGGCTGTAGCTCGCCCATTAGCAGGCGTATGAATGTGGATTTGCCCACGCCGTTGGGGCCTACGATGCCCACCTTGTCGTAGCGTGCGAAGTCGTAGCTCCAATCTTTGATAATGGTCTTTTCGCCAAACGATTTGCTCACATTGCGAGCTTCAAAAATTTTGCTGCCTATGTAGCCGCTCTTCACGGCCAGGGCTATGTTGGCTTCGCCTATTTTAATGTGAGAGCGTTGTTCCAGCTGATGGAAATTGTCTATTCTGTATTTAGCTTTAGAGCCTCTGGCTTGCGGTTGGCGACGCATCCAGTCGAGCTCGGTGCGCAGCAGGTTTTTCACCTTTGCAAGCTCGGCCGACAAGGCATCTTCTCTTTCGGCGCGGCGCTGTAGATAGTAGTCGTAATTGTCTGAATACGTGTATATTTGTTCGCGGTCTATTTCTATTATCTTGTTGCAGATATTGTCAAGGAAATAGCGGTCGTGGGTCACCATGAGTAGAGTGACTCGCTGGCGAGTGAGGTAGGCTTCGAGCCACTCTATTATCTCTATATCCAGGTGGTTGGTGGGCTCATCGAGAATCAGCATATCGGGCTCGGAGAGCAGCACATGAGCCAGCGCCACTCGCTTTTGTTGTCCGCCCGACATAGTGCCGAGTTCTTGGTCCAGGTCGGTGATTCCGAATTGAGAAAGCAATGAGTGCATACGGTCGGTAAAGCTCCAATCGTCGGCACCGTGGGGGAGCGACTCTACAAATTTGCTTACCGAGAGCCGGGCAGGCAGCTCGGGCGTTTGCTCCAGGAAGCCTACGCGCAATCCGTTGCGAAACACCACATTGCCACTGTCGTAGTCTTCCTTGCCGGCTATGATGCTCAGCAGTGTGGATTTGCCTTTGCCGTTGCGGGCTATCAAGCCTATTTTGTCGCCCTCATAGACGCCGAATGTGACGTCGGCAAAGAGCATACGGTCGCCATACGACTTTGTGAGTCCCTCTATTTGCAGATAACTTACCAATGAATCACTACCTCCCCTCTGCGTTAAAGAGCTGCGACAGCTTCTATTTCTACTAAGGCGCCTTTGGGCAGTTCTTTCACTGCAAAAGCGCAGCGTGCCGGGAACGGAGCGGCGAAATATTCGCTGTAGACTTCGTTCATGGCTCCGAAGTAGCTCATGTCGGCGAGTAATACCATGGTTTTCACCACGTTGGCAGTGTCGGCGCCGGCCTCTTGGAGTATTGCTTTGAGGTTTTCAAGGCTTTGGCGAGTCTGAGCGCTGATGCCTTCGGACATTTCGCCTGTTGCGGGGTTGATGGGGAGTTGTCCGCTTACATACACAAAACCGCCGGCTTCTATTGCCTGGCTGTAAGGCCCGATAGCGGCGGGAGCCTTAGCTGTGTTAATCTCTTTTTTCATTTTATTTTGATTTTATGATTAGGTTTAAGTGTGCTTGATTTAAACGCATTTGGGCCCGATGGCGAGCATTGCGCCGGTGACATCTACGGAAGTCAAAGTTACGAAAAATCCGCCATATATCCTACTGCGGTTTAGCTACAGCTGCCGTCGCCCTCTATTGCTTCGCCCTTATATGGCTCTATGTGAGTGGTGATAAGAGCTTCTCCCGCCACCAGCTTGCTTAGGCGCTCCTCGGCATTAGTGGCTATGCGGTGGCCCTCAGCCACAGTGATGTCGGCATCAATTTTGAGGTGCACTTCAACTATTACTCGGAAGCCGTTTCGGCGTGTGCGCAGGTGGTGGAAAGTCTTTACTCCCGGGGTGGTGGCTATCACTTGTTTGATTTCGTTTTCGAGCTCTTCGGGGAGCGACTTCTCCAACAGCTCTTCAATGGCCGGGAATGTCATCTTCAGGCCCATGCAGAATATGAACACGGCCACGATAACGGCGGCCAGGGGGTCGAGGATGCTCCAACGCGCGCCGAGCACCACTGCTCCGCCCACGCCCACCAAGGTGGCCACTGAGGAGAATGCGTCGCTGCGGTGATGCCAGGCGTTGGCCACTACTGCGGCCGATTGTATGGCCACTCCGATGCGCTTTGTGTAGCGAAACAGCCACTCCTTGGCCACTATCGAAAGGGCACAGATGCATAGGGCTATCCACGAGGGGGAGGGCAGGTCGCCGCCCTCAATATAGAATACCACTTTTTGCAATGCATCTATAAATATGGCCACTCCGACCACCACCAGCAGAATGGCGATTATCATTGTGGCAAAGGTCTCATATTTGCCAAGACCGTACTGATAGTGTGAACTCGGTTTCTTGCGTGCCAGGCCCACAACCACAAGCACCACCACATCGGTGATGAAGTCGGAAAATGAGTGAAGGCCGTCGGCCACCAGTGCGCCGCTTCGACCCATCAGGCCGGCAAACACTTTGAGCACACCGAGCAATGCGTTGCACCAGAAGCCCACCCATGTGGCTCTCCGGCCCAGACGCACAGCCTCTGTGCTTGTCTTTTGTTTTGAATCCTTCAGGTCAGTAAAATCCATAATTGCTATTGCAGAACAATTAAACTGCAAAATTACCCAATTATTTCACATCTCCGCCCTATGCTGCAAAAAAAGTGCATCAAAAGAACCGGAGAATGGCTGTTTGATGCACTTATATGTTCAGTGGCCTTTAGGCTAAAGGCGTCAATGATTTGAAGGACTGGAGGGGTTAGATTCTTTCCAGCACTGTCTCAATAAGTTGGCGCACACGCGGCTTATAGTCGGTGTTGGCGGCATTGTGACGGCGCTCGGCTATGATGCAACACACTGTCATGGCCTTGTGGCCTAGGAATTTAGCCATGCCTTGCAGGCAGCCGCTCTCCATCTCAAAGTTGGTGACGCGCTGCTCTCCGTAGCGGAACGACTCGATTTTCTCATTCAAATGAGCATCGGCAAGCGGCAGACGAATCATCCGGCCCTGTGGAGCATAGAAGCCCACAGCCGAAATGGTGATGCCGCGAGTCATATCGTCGCGTCCGATACGCTCCACAAGCTCGGGGTCGGCATCTACTGCGTAGGGGGCCGCCCACTTCTCTTGCCAGGCAGTGTGAGCCATGAATTGCTTCTCAAACTCGCAGTCGCAAATCTTGTCGCGGTCGGCATAATAGTTGATAATGCCATCTGTGCCCACACCTTTCTGAGCTATCACATAGTCGCCCAGGTGCAGGTCTTCTTGCAGCGAACCGGAGGTGCCCACTCTCACAAGCTCGAGTGTGCGGTGTTGAGGTTTCACACGGCGGGTGGTAAAGTCAATGTTGGCAAGAGCATCCAGCTCGGTGAGCACAATTTCAATGTTGTCGGAACCGATGCCGTGAGAGATACACATCACCTCCTTGCCTTTATATTTGCCGGCCACTGCGTGGAATTCGCGCGACTGAATGTCGTAGTCTATCTCATCGAAATAGCTCGCCACCATAGTGACTCTGCCGGGGTCGCCCACAAGAATAATCTTGTCGCGCAACTGGTCGGGACGCAAATGAATGTGGAAAGCTGAGCCATCTTCGTTAATAATCAACTCTGATGCAGGTATTATTCTATCGTCTTGCATATAAACTTAAATTGTAAATATAGTAAAGTTTTAAACCTGTCTTGGGGCACCAAACACACCAAGACTATTATATGTAACGCTTCCGGGCCCTTAAAAGTTCATATTTTCCCCCTTGATTGCGGGTTATGGGCGGGTGGGGGCGGTGTGCAGCAGGCAGAGGTGCTCTACATTGGTCTCGAAGTTGTCGCGGTCAATGGCTCGGTTGCGCACGGCTGTGCGGTAGTTGTAGATGGTTTGTGGGGAATAGAACAGCAGGGTGGCTATCTTGGAGCTCTCTGTGATGCCCATTCTCACCATGGCGAAGATGCGCAACTCTGTGTTGAGCTGCTCGTTGGGTTTGAGCTCTATTTTCTCGCCTTCGCGCAGCAGTTTATTGAATTCTTCTACGAAGTCGGGGAATACGTGCAGGAATGCTTTGTCGAAGTTGAAGAATAGTTCGCGGCTTTCGGTTTCGGAGTTGCGGGCCAGGGCGGGTTTAAGCAGGTCGTCGTATAGGCGTGCCTTTACTTTCATCTTGACGGTGGAGCGATATTTGTTGAATTTGTCGATGTAGGTGGCACAGAGGTCCATGAATAGGCACACGTATTGTTCGCGCATTTCGTTGGTGTCTACGAGTCGGGCGTTTAGCTCTTCGAGTTTGCGGTTGGCATCGGCAATGTCGCGGGTGTGACGGCGGTCGGCTTTCCACTGTTTGTATATCATGAAGAATGTGGCGAGCAGGCCTATGAACAGAGCAGTGATGACCCATAGGGCGATGTTCATATTGTGGTTTCGTTCGGCTATTTTTTGCTGGTAGGAGACTATTATGTCGGGAAATTTCCGAGCTATTTCGAGCAGTCGGAGGCGGTTGTTGTAGAATTTGGCGTCTTCAAGGGAGAAGAGTAGGTATCTGTTGGCGCGTTCCATGTCGCCATATTGTTGGTTGATGAAGAGGGCGAGTTGTTGCAGGGCAAGGTTTTCCTTGAGAGGGGTCACCTGGTCGGAGATGGCGGCTTTTATGAGGTAAGTCTCATAGTTGGTCCAATCTTTTTGACGTTCGTAGATCATGGCCAGGGCGTAGGCCGACTGAGCGTAGAGCCGAGTGTTGACCGAGGTCTCGGTGAGGATGGCGCTGTAGAGGGGTATGGCTTTGTCGTATTGCTGCATTTGGAAGAATCGCTCGGCAATGGCATATTTGTGGCGTAGGGTGCCTTGGGGCAGTGCTCCGATTATGGAGTCGAGGTACGCTACTCGTTGTTCGCGAAATTGGGGCGCATAGGTGGCATCGTCGGTGTATTCGGCCCAAGCTCCGTAGATCCATTCGCGGGCGCTGTAGTATTCGGCCTTCACAGAGTCGGCAATCCGGTCTGAGGGTATTTCGTTGAGCAGGTCGTTGGCGTGGCTGAAGTAGCCGGTAGTGGCCAGGGCGAGGGCTTTGTGGACTTTTGCGTTGGCTATAAGGTCGGTGTCGCCGGTAGTCATGGCGAATTGCATTTCGCGGTCTACACAGTTGATCACCGAGTCGGCTTTGTAGGTGAGGTATTCGCCGAAAAGCTTGTTGTAGATTTCCGTCTTTTGCGCGGTGGTGGTGCAGTGCTGAAGGGCGATGGAGAGGCTGTCCATGCGTTGCTCTTTGGCTTGAAGATATTCAGAGCGGTGTGAGAGGGCTTGCTCCAGCTTGGAGGTGAGCTCATCTAAAGTCTCGGCCTTGGTGAAAGGGGCGGCCAGAGATATCAATATCAGGAGTGTAAATAGCCGTATTCTCATGTTGGATGTTTGAATTTTTTGCAAAGATATAAAGGAATTTCGAGTCGTGCAAGTCTACTTTGAGCCATATGTGACGGTTTACTAAGAATTTGATTATTAAGCGATAAAAATATATTGACGGCTACTATGAGTCTACTTTACCAATACTATGGGATACAACCTTACCTCCGAGCCGATAAATTTGCGAAAAACTACAAACCACATTATATCATGAAATTTCAATTTCTAAAACCGCTTTCTGTGATCTTGCTGCTCTCCCCGTCGGCCTCAGGCTTGGCAAAGCAGAGTGAATCGGCTGATTCTGTGTCAGTAACGAAAAGCAAGAAAGGCGAGGAACGTAATGTGATGCTCAACGCTTCTGATGCCACAAAGCCTCGCGAGATTCAAATCGGCCTCCCTTCGGAGGATGTCACCGTCTATGAGAACGGTCTGCCGGCTGTCTATTCCACCGCTGTGCACCAGCTTGCGCGCCACTGGCGCAGTGATGCCAGCCTTGGCAATGTGGGGTTGCTCACCCCCATGGAGTCGGCCATCAAAACCGGTAATATCGCTTATTCGGTGGACTGCTATTCAAATTTCGGACAAAAGGAATTTAAGGGTGTGGTGAACTACCATACCAACCTTTTCGGCTGGCAGAATGTTGACATGAATGTCTCGGGTGGCATCGGCGATAAGTGGCTATACACCGCGAGCATATACCAGAATTTTGACCCGGGTAGCTTCGATCCGAAGTTTACAAGCTATAGCGACCGTACACAAATATATCACGCCGGGCTGACACGTCTGCTCAACAAAGGCAAAATCAGCTTGCTATATAAGTTTGCCAAGAGCAGCGCCTTAGGCTCAATGGTCAATTCAGCGCCGTTTATCTATGTGGGCGACGGCAGCGTGAAGGAGATACCCGGCTTTTCACTTGGCACAACCTCTTATGCACCTTCAACAGGCACTTTCCAATATATGGATATTATGGACGGTAAGATTAAGACCGGCCAGTGGGGCGATTTTGTAGAGAATCGCTCACATGAGCTCTCCCTGCTCTTTGATTATAATCTGTCTTCCAACTCTCTACTGAAGGTTAGTGCTAAATACATGAATGCTCCGAAAGCCAACTATGTGGACTTCGGAGGTAGCACCATCTTCCAGGCAACGGCTGCCGACAATCTTTTCGATGGCGATTCCGACACCCCTTACACCGGCCTGGCCGAAGGCCGTCGCACTTGGCTCCACTTTGGCAAGATTCAGAATGCGCTGCTCACCGCTGAGCTCACATCTTCGCTTGCCGCCAATAATCAGCTGCGTGTGGGCTTGAACGAGTGGTTTTATCATCTTGACTATCACAGCTCCTCGTTCCAGTGGACCGGCACTGTAAGCGAATATCCGCAAGTGCTCACACGCCGCTATGCCGACGGCACTTCCGACCAATTCCGCGGCTTCAACGAACTTAGCCCGGAATACACCAAGGGCTACGAAAACAAGTTGGCCCTCTATGTCACCGACAACTGGCAGCTCACCCCTAAGTTCAACCTATATTTCGGCGGCCGTTTGGAGTATTATCGCATGTCGGCCGATCAGATTCCTTACAGCCGATATGTAGGATTTCACATTGGCGACACTCACACCTATACCGATGCCGACGGCAACCCCTACACAGTGGTTATCGCTCCTCAGAAGGTTGTGAAAAACAAGCTTAACTACGCTGCTACTATCCAGGGCCTCTATCAGCTCGACAGCCACTTCGGCCTCACCGCCGACGCTACCGTTGCCACCCGCTTTCCGCGCATCAACGAGTATGCCGGCACCGGCCCTACCGAAGAGCAGTATAAGCGTGTCACCATCCCTCTGATTCGCGGCGGATTCACTTATCGCAATTCGTGGATGGACCTCACCTCAATGGTGACCTATATCTCTAAGTCGAACAACATTGACCAGCAGAATGTCACCAAGCCCGGCACCACCCAGTCGAAGACCACACTCCTTATCTATGGCATCAAGACCATAGGTTGGACCACATCTGCCGAGATGCACCCCTTCAAGGGCTTCAACCTCCACCTCCTCTTCACCTATCAGAAGCCCACCTACAACAACTACTTCATTAAATCGCCGTTTGAAGGTGTCGACGATCTGGATGCCAACGGCAACATAGTGAAGGAGATACCGCAAATTCTGGCTGAGATTGACCCCAGCTACAATATCACCGACAACATTCGCCTCTGGCTCTCGCTTCGCTATTTCGGCAAGACCTACGCTAACCTCACCAATGCCCTCTATTTCAATGGCCGTTGGGAGACATTCGGTGGCATTAACTGGGATGTGAACCGCCACCTTTCAGTGGGCGCCACAGTGGTCAATATTCTCAACCAGAAGGGTGCGTCGGGCACAATCAACGGTGCCGAACTCCTCTCAAAGGATAATGCCGACCAATATCAAAACTACTATATGAGTGGCAATTATCTGCGCCCCTTCACAGTTGAATTTAATGTGACATTGCGTTTCTAATCGCTTCTCGACTAAGCTAAATACCAAATAGAAAATAATCATTCCTCAGAATCAATAGTTATGAAAAAAACAGTCTCTATCCTCGCTACATTAGCCCTCAGCACGCTGACGGCTGTGGCAACCGACAATGCGGGGAAAGTAATCCGTATATCAACCGACGACACCGACCTGGTGCTCACCGTTGGCCCCAACGGTCGCCTGTATCAAACATATTACGGCGAGAAATTTCTCGATGAAAGCGACCTTCAGAACCTTAGCTGGAGCCAATATGCAGGCTCCGACAGCGCTGTGACCACTCGCGGCTGGGAGGTGTATTCAGCCTCCGGCAACGAAGATTATTTTGAGCCGGCCCTGGGTGTTACCCACGCCGACGGCAATGCCACCACCTATCTTTACTATGTAGATTCGTCGGTGAGCAAAGTGGAGGGTGGCACCCTCACCCGCATTAATTTGCGCGACGACCAATATCCGTTTGAGGTCACTCTCTGCTATATAGCTTACCCCAAAGAGAATGTCATCAAGACCTGGAGCGAAATCCGTCACAGCGAAAAGAAGCCCGTGACCCTGTCGCAATATGCCACCACAATGCTCTATTTCAATGAGCCCACCTATTATCTCACCGAGTTCAGCAGCGATTGGGCTCGTGAGGGCCAAATGAGCAGCCAGCAGTTGCAGTTTGGCAAGAAGGTGATCGACACCAAGCTCGGAAGCCGTGCAGCCATGCACACCCACCCGTTTTTTGAGGTGGGGCTCAATGGCCCGGTGCAGGAGCAGCAGGGCGATGTGCTGATGGGCACTTTGGGCTGGACCGGCAACTTCCGCTTCACTTTCGAGATTGACAATGTGGGCAATCTGCGAGTGATTCCCGGCATAAACCCTTATGCCTCCAACTATGAACTTAAAGCCAACGAAACATTTACCACCCCCGAGTTTATCTTTACTCTCAGCCATGAGGGCGCTGCGCAGGGTAGCCGCAATCTGCAAGCCTGGGCGCGCAACTATCAGCTGAAAGATGGCAAGGGCGGCCGCCTCACTCTCCTTAACAACTGGGAGAACACCGGCTTTGATTTCGACCAAGAGATTTTGGCCGGCCTTATGAAGGAGGCTAAAGACCTCGGTGTGGATATGTTCCTGCTCGACGACGGCTGGTTTGGCAACAAGTATCCCCGCAAGGACGACCATGCCGGCTTGGGCGACTGGGAGGTTACCCACAGCAAGCTCCCCGGCGGCATCTCTGCATTGGTCGATGCTGCCAAAGAGGCCGACGTGAAGTTTGGCATCTGGGTGGAGCCTGAGATGGTCAATCCCAAGAGCGAACTTTATGAGCAACACCCCGACTGGGTGATAGAGCAGCCTAACCGCGAAACATATTACTACCGCAACCAACTTGTGCTCGACCTCAGCAACCCCAAGGTGCAAGACCATGTGTTTGGAGTGGTCGACAAGATTCTCACCGACAATCCCGATGTGGCTTACTTCAAGTGGGATTGCAACAGCCCTATCACAAACATATATTCCCCTTACAATAAGGGCCGTCAAAACCAGCTTTATGTAGACCACGTGCGCGGCATCTACAATGTGCTCAGCCGCATTAAAGAGAAATATCCCAATGTGCCTATGATGCTCTGCTCCGGCGGTGGCGCACGTTGCGACTATGAGGCTCTGAAATATTTCACCGAGTTCTGGTGTAGCGACGACACCGACCCTCTGGAGCGCGTCTACATCCAATGGGGCTTCTCGCAGTTCTTCCCCTCTAAGGCTATGGCTGCACATGTCACCAGCTGGAACAAAAAGACTTCAGTGAAATTTCGCACCGATGTGGCTTCAATGTGCAAACTCGGCTTTGATATAGGCTTGCATGAACTCTCGGCCGATGAGCTCACATTCTGTCGCGAGGCTGTGGCCAACTGGAAACGCCTCAACCCGGCTATCATGGACGGCACGCAGTATCGCCTTGTCTCGCCCTATGAGTCGGCCCATGCTGCTGTGGCTTATGTGGACGATTCAAAGAATATGGGTGTAGTGTTTGCCTACAACCTCTCGCCGCGCTACAAAGAGAAATTGCACCGCGTGAAGCTGCAAGGCCTCGACCCCACACGTCGCTACCTTGTGGAGGAAATCAACCTTATGCCCGGCGTGGAATCCGCCTTCGCTCAAAACGGCAAGATCTTTACAGGCGACTACCTTATGAAGGTGGGCCTCGACCTCTTCAGTTTCGAGCACGCCACCAGCCGTGTGGTAGAACTTAAAGCCCAATGATTCAACAGGTAACACCGGGCTCCGTGCCCGGATAGTTCTGATTATTCTTCATGTTTTCGCCCGGACTGCTAACTGCGGTTCGGGCGACTTGCATTATGCCGATTCACACGTCAAAATCTATGCCGCGACATGCCGACTCAGGTCACAGTCCGTGAGCCGGCATATACCCCAAACGTAATCTAAAAGTTGGCCGGAGGCTTGCGCGGATAAGAAAAAAGTGTTAACTTTGCAGCGCAAAAAGCAATCGGGGCGTAGCGCAGTCCGGTTAGCGCACCTGCTTTGGGAGCAGGGGG
>CAYVAK010000038.1:12878-16638 GCA_964448425.1 uncultured Sangeribacter sp. | reverse complement strand
TCGCCCGATGTAGGTGGTGCTAAACGTGCCAATTCTTATGCAAAATACTTCGATGTGCCTCTGGTGCTTTGCCACAAGCAGAGAGCTAAGGCCAACGTAGTGGAAAACATGACCGTGATTGGCGACGTGAAAGGCAAGAATGTGATTCTTGTAGACGATATCGTAGACACCGCCGGCACTATCACCAAGGCTGCCGACCTGCTCATGGAGCAAGGTGCTAAATCGGTAAGAGCTCTCTGCTCTCACGCTGTGATGTCTGACCCCGCTACCGAGCGTGTCAATGCTTCCGGCCTTACCGAAATCATCTTCACCAACTCCATCCCCTACGACAGAGAGGGCAAAGCTACAGTTCTGCCGGTGGCGAAACTCTTCGCCGACACCATCCGTCGCATTCACAACAACCAATCGATTTCATCGCAATATCTTTTCAAATAAGATAACTAGCATATCTCCGCCGTGGGATTTCACCGCCGCGGGATATCGACGATAATCCATTTAAGGCTGTGCCGTATTCAAATATGGCGCAGCCTTATGTTTTATTTTGACAAAAAGCGGGTGTTTTCTTGGTAGGTTTGAAAATTATGGCTAATTTTGTGCCGTTAACTCGACAAAATTATTTTTCAGTATAATTCTTACATGTTTAACTCAAAATCTAACTAATTAGTTATGTCAAAAAGACTCACTACCCTTCTTGCGGGTGGTCTGCTGGCAGTTGTCGGTGCCAATGCCTCGACAGTGTTCCCAAGCAGAACCGATTTCCGCGACGAGAGTATTTATTTTGTAATCACCACTCGCTTCTACGATGGTGACCCGCAAAATAACACACAGTGCTGGGACAACCAGACCGCAAACGAAGGCGACCCCGCATGGCGTGGCGACTTCAAAGGCCTTATCGAAAAGCTTGACTACATCAAGGCCCTCGGTTTTACCACCGTATGGATTACACCTGTTGTTGAAAATGCTTCCGGCTACGACTATCACGGCTATCATGCGTCAAACTTCTCCAAAGTTGACCACCGCTATGAGAGCGATGATGTGACCTTCCAGACTCTTATCAACGAGGCTCACAATCGTGGCATGAAAATTATTCTTGACATTGTGCTTAATCACACCGGTAATTTCGGCGAGGAAAATCTCTGCAAACTTTTTACACGTGATTGGACTAAAAACCAAGCTACCATCGACGATTGCATGGTGCCCTACACTGTGAAAGACGGCGGTAAGCTCCCCGACAATTACCTTTCGTTGGCCAGCGGTCTGCAATATTCCTCTCGCTTGGCTCAGATGAAGAATACTGACGGTCAAAACCACGATGTGAACAACTATTGGCACCACGTGGGCAATGAGTGGAACTGGGACGATTACAGCCGTTGGTATGGCCAAATAGCCGGCGACTGTGTTGACCTTAACACTGAGAACCCTTATGTGACCAATTACCTGGTGAAATGCTACGGCGAATTTATCAAGATGGGTGTAGACGGTTTCCGTATCGATACCTCCGGCCACATCTCTCGCCTATCTTTCAATAAAGCTTTCATCCCTCAATTCCAAGCTCTCGCAGAGCAGTATAAGGACAAACGCAACGGCGGCGACTTCTTTATGTATGGTGAGGTCTGCGCTCGTGAGCGCAATGTGGTGTATCGCAACCACGAAAACTGCTCCCCCTTCTTCTACACTTGGAAGGAGACCAAGGATTATGCTTGGGATGAATCGGAGACATCTTGGAACAATATCGTGGTGCCCGAAGGCTCTTGGGGCGACCACACCAACATGAACTCCACTCGTCAGCAGGGTAAAGACTATGACGACGACCAGGATATGCCCACTTCAACCAATGCATTCCTCAACGGCAATGCTTACCACACTCCCGACCACTCCCAATACAGCGGCTTCAGTGTAATCGACTTCCCGATGCACTGGAACTTCCGCACCGCTGCCGAGGCCTTCAGTGTGAAATATGGCGACAAGTGGTATAACGATGCTACTTACAATGTGACTTATGTCGACTCTCACGACTACGCTCCCGACGGTGCTCCCGAAAGCCAGCGCTTCGCTCAGAGCCAGGATGTATGGGCTGAGAACCTCGACCTCATGTTCACATTCCGCGGCATCCCTTGTATCTTCTACGGCTCTGAGATTGAGTTCCGCAAAGGCTACGAGATTGACAAGGGCACCACAATACCTTTGAAAGAGTCGGGTCGTGCTTACTTCGGCGGCTACATCAAAGGCGATGCCACAGTGACCGACTTTGCCGAGTATAGCAATGCATCGGGCAACATCGCTGCTACCCTTAGCCACCCCTTGGCTCTTCACATCCAGCGTCTTAACAAGATTCGTATGGCTGTGCCCGCGCTTCGCAAAGGCCAATACTCCACCGACGGCTGCACAGGCTCATTTGCATTCAAACGTCGCTACACCGATAGCACTACCGATAGCTACTGCCTTGTGACCATCAGCGGCGGAGCTACCTTCACCGGCATTGAAAACGGTACTTACGTAGATGTAGTCACCGGCGACACTCAGACAGTGACCGGCGGTTCGCTCACAGTATCATGCTCCGGCAAGGGCAACCTGCGTGTATATGTTCTGAACACTTCACTCACCAAGGCTCCCGGCAAGATCGGTACCGACGGTAAATATATCTATGGTTCTTCATCAGTATCTACCACTCAACTCTCTTACGACGGCACACAGGAGGAGAGCTCCACAGTGAACGGCGGCAGCGACGGTTCAGGTGGCGGTGAAGACCCTGTAGAGCCTAAAGACCCCGTGATGGAAGAGGGCGAACAAGGTGCCTTCTTTAACAACTCTTCAAACTGGGCCGGCAAGATCTATTGCTATGTATGGTCAGGCAGCAAGAAGTATGCCGGCGAGTGGCCCGGTAGCGCTTGCGAAAACTGGGGCAACGGCGTGTGGAAATGGAGCTACACCGGTTCCGAGGTCATCGCTTCAGATGCTCAAATCATCTTCAGCAACAACAACGGTAGCCAGACAGCCGACATGAAGTTTACCAACGGCGGTTACTACTATGCTAACTCCACCGAGGCTGACCACGTAGTGCCTGGCACCACCGAGCCTAACCCCGATCCCGATCCCGATCCTAACCCGGTTGATTATACCGTGTACTACAAAGGCACATCTTACGACCATGTATGGATTTGGGACGACCTTGGTAATAACTACACCGGCGGCACATGGCCCGGCGCTCTCATGACACAAGACAGTGAGTCAGGCTATAAGAAGTATAGCTTCACCGCTACCGGTGCCGGCAACCTCCAGATCATCTTCAACAACGGCCAGGGTGGCTCAGGCAACCAGACAGCCGACCTTGAATTTGTGAACAACGGTATCTACGACGACAACGGCCTCGTGGGCACCAACATTAAGACTATCAGCGAGGGCGCTGCCGATTCCGGCCTCACCGTCTACACTGTCAACGGCTCACTGTTTATCATTGCTCCTGCTGAATGTGATGTGCGCATTGTAGGTGCCGATGGCAGAATGCAGCTCCGCCACCTCTATGAGGGTCTGAACACTATTGATAACCTTTCACGCGGCTTTTATATTGTAGCTCGCACTAAAGTGATACTCTAAATAAGAGCATTAGAACTCTAAATACAAAATGAGAGGATGCGTCACCGTGTTGGTGGCGCATCCTTTTTTTGCTTTAAACATTCGCGTGAAAATCGTCAGCCCAGCGGGGATGTGTTATGATGCATCCGCTTGATTGACAGTGAGTTGATGGGTGGATGCACCGTGG
>CAYVAK010000038.1:0-12778 GCA_964448425.1 uncultured Sangeribacter sp. | reverse complement strand
GGCTGTGAGGGCTTATTTCACGTGGCGTTCGGCGTGGTAGCTGCTTCTCACCAGCGGCGAGCTCTCAATGTAGCGGAAGCCCTTCTCTTTGCCAATCTTGCCGTATTCGGCAAACTTCTCGGGGGTGATGTAATCGGCCACGGGGTAGTGTTTCTTTGAGGGCTGGAGGTATTGACCAATGGTCATGATTTGGCAACCGGCAGCGAGCAGGTCGTCCATAGTCTCGAGGATTTCGGCTTCTGTTTCGCCCAATCCGAGCATGATGCCCGATTTGCTTCTCACGCCGCGCTCGGAGATGTGGCGAATCACTTCCAGAGAGGTGTCATAGGTGGCCACGGAGCGCACTTGTGGGGTGAGGCGGCGCACGGTCTCCATGTTGTGGGAGATAACTTCGGGGCCGGCTTCAATTATTTGGTCGATGAGGTCGAGGTGGCCTCGCATATCGGGGATGAGAGTTTCGAGTGTGACGCCGGGACATTCCTCTTTGATACGGCGAATCATGCTCACCCAGTGGCCGGCGCCGTAGTCGGGGAGGTCGTCGCGGTCGACGCTTGTGAGCACCACATGGCGGAGGCCCATCTCCTTGATGGTTTGGGCAATTTCGGCAATCTCGCGCTCTTCGAGGGGGAGAGGGCGGCCGGTGGTGACGTTGCAGAAACGGCAGTTGCGGGTGCATATGTTGCCGCCAATCATGAAGGTTGCGGTGCCGTTGCCCCAGCATTCGCCCCTGTTGGGGCACATGCCGCTGCTGCATATGGTGTGGAGGTTGCGGTCGTGGAGCATACCGGCCACTTGGCCGGCTTTAAATCCTTTAGGTAGGTGAATTTTCAGCCACTCGGGTTTTCTTAGGTTTGAGTTTTGGTTCATTGTGTGTGTTAAGGTTGGTATCAGTCCATACGGTCGCGGTAGTCTTCGTAGGTGAATTGTCGCAGTAGTTGTGGCTCACCGTCTATGGGTTGCAGCCATATGGAGGGGTGTTGAATGCCGTTGAACATGTGTGTTTTAACGGTGGTGTAATGGTTCATGTCTTCAAATGTGAGTTGTTGGCCCACATGGAGAGGGGAGGGGAAGTGGAATCCTGTCATAAAGTCGCCGCTGAGGCAGGAGTTGCCGCCCAGGCGGTATTCGAAGCCGGAGGTGGAGCCTTCGGGGAGTGCTTCGGTGATGGTGGGAGTGTAGGGCATCTCCAGACAGTCGGGCATGTGGCAGGCGAATGAGGTGTCGAGGATGGCGGTTTTGATGCCCGAGTTTTCCACTATGTCGAGCACGGAGGCAATGAGGTCGCCGGTGCGCCATGTGAATGCGCTGCCGGGCTCCAGAATCACTTTCACTCCGTTGTGGCGTGAGCGGAAGGCTTTGAGCACTTTGACCAGGTGGTCGGTGTCGTAGCCGGCTTTGGTCATGAGGTGGCCGCCGCCCATGTTCACCCATTTCACTTTATCGATGTATGGTCCGAATTGCGCTTCAAAAGCTTCAATCACCTTTTCAAGGTCGTAGCTTGTCGATTCGCAGAGGGCGTGGAAGTGGAGACCTTCGAGGCCTTCGGGTAGCTCTTCGGGCATAGTTTGAGCGCTTTCGCCAAATCGACTGCCGGGCAGGCAGGGGTTGTAGATGTCGGTTTCAATCACACTGCACTGCGGGTTGACACGCAGGCCTGCCGACACCGGGGTGAGTGGATGCGCTGCGTTGTAGCGGGCGATATCCGATGCAAAGCGCTGATACTGAGCTATGGAGTTGAAGGTGATGTGGCTGCTTCCTTCCAGAAATTCGGGGAAGGTGGCTGAGCTATAGACGGGGCAGTAGGTGTGCACATCGTGGCCCAGATAGTCCAGTGAGAGTCGCATCTCGTTGAGGCTGCTGGCGGTAGACGATTGGATGTATTCCTTGATAATCGGGAAACTTTTCCAAAGCGCATTGGCTTTGAAGGCCATGATTATTTTGATGCCGGCTTGCTCTTGCACTGCGGTGATGAGCTCCAGGTTTCTGCGAAGGCGTTCTTCGTAGACTATGTAGTAGGGGGTGGGTATTTGAGATTGTGACATAGAGAGGAAATGGGTTTAGAGTATGGTGAAGCGGGCAAACCGCAGAAGCAGTTTCTTGGTGCCCACGTTTTCGAATTCTACGATAATCATGTTGTCGCCCGAGAGGCTTTTCACCTCGGTGATGGTGCCAATTCCGAAGCGCTCGTGGCGTATTTTCATGCCGGGGCTGAGCTCGGCTATGGAGTGAGTGCCGGAGTCGGAGGTGTCGGCGGCGGCTATGTGAGAGTCGCGCCGGCGAGAGTTGGAGCGCAGCGAGTCGGGGAGTTCGCGCGAGGTGGAGGTAGATGTCTCTTCGGATTTGCCGGCTATGAAGATCGGCGATTTGCGGTTGAATAGAGGCTCTCGCTCCGATTTGCGGAAGTTGCGGCTCTGAAACGGGTTGAAGAAAGAGGGTGTCGACGAATCGGCCTCTATCTGCGCGGAGTCGCTGAAGTGGAGGTATTGGTGCTCAATGTCGTTGAGGAAGCGGGATGGCCTTGTGGCCATGGTCTGGCCGTTGCGATAGCGTGAGGCGGCGTAGCTTATGGTGCACCGGTTTTTGGCGCGTGTTATGGCCACATAGAGTAGGCGTCGCTCCTCTTCAACCTCTGCGGGGGAGTCTTTAGCCATGGCTGAGGGGAAGAGGTCTTCTTCCACACCTACAATGTATATGTTGCTAAATTCCAGGCCTTTGGCAGCGTGGACAGTCATCAGAGTCACTTTTTCGCCGTCGGGGTCTTCTTCATCTTGGTCGGTGGCGAGGGAGACTTCGGCCAGGAAGTCGGCCATTGAGATGCTCTCTTCGCCGGCTTCGGTGCGGAGGTCGACAAACTCTTTGAGGCCGCCCATGAGCTCGGTGAGGTTTTCTTGGCGGCTTATTGCCTCGGGGGTGTTGTCGTGGGCCAGGGATGTGAGAAGGCCTGTGCGATTGTAGATTAGCTGAGCCAGTTCAAAAGCGTTGCTGCCTGATTGGTAGTCGGCTATGAAGGTGTCCATTAGGGAGGCGAATGCAGTGAGCTTTTTGGCGGTGCCGCTGTTGACTGCCAGGCCGCAGTCCTGCTGATTGCGTATCACTTCCATGATGCTCACATTGCTTTCTATGGCGGCTTTGATGAGCTTTTTGAGAGTGGTTTCGCCTATGCCTCTTGCCGGGTAGTTGATGATGCGTTTGAGGGCCTCATCGTCGTTGGGGTTGAGGGTGAGGCGGAAGTAGGCTATGGCGTCGCGCACCTCTTTGCGCTGATAGAACGAGACGCCGCCCCAGATGCGGTAGGGGATGTTGCGCTTGCGGAGCGACTCCTCCAGGATGCGCGACTGGGCGTTGGTGCGGTAGAGTATGGCGTATTGGTCGTAGCTGTCGTGGTTAGTGAGCTTCGACTTTGATATGCTGTTGGCCACCAGAAAGCTCTCTTCCAGGTCGCTGTATGCTTTTATCACCTCGATGGGTGAGCCCACCTCGTTTTCGCTGTAGACGTTTTTGGGTATCTGTTTTGAATTTTTCTTAATCAGAGAGCCGGCAGCGTTGATAATGGTTTGGGTGGAGCGGTAGTTGCGTTCGAGCTTGAAAATCTTGAGCTTGCGGTATTCTTGTTTTAGGTTGAGAATGTTGGCGATGTTTGCGCCGCGAAACGAGTAGATGCTCTGAGCGTCGTCGCCCACCACACACACTTTCTGAGATATACGGCTAAGCTGTTGGATTATAAGGTGTTGCGCGAAGTTAGTGTCTTGATATTCGTCTACCAGGATGTATTGGAAGAATTCTTGGTAGTGGCGCAAGATGTCGGGGTTGTCGCGCAGCAGAATGTTCATGTAGTAGAGGATGTCGTCGAAGTCCATAGCGTTGGCTATGCGGCAGCGGTCGGTGTATATGCGATATATGTTGCCGGTTTCGGGACGTTTGAAGTGCTTATCAATGGCCAGGCGGTCGGGGTCGCGCAGGTAGATGTCTACGCCCACGAGAGCGTTTTTGGCGTTGGAGATGGTGCTCGCCACTGTGGCGGGCTTATATACTTTTTCGTCGAGCTCCAGGTCTTTGACAATTGTCTTGATAAGTGCGCGGGTGTCGTTGGTGTCGTAGATTGTGAAGTCGGGTTTGTAGCCCACGGCTTCGGCATGGCGGCGCAGGATGCGGAGGAATATGGAGTGGAAAGTGCCCATCCACAGGCGCGGCGACTCTTTGGGACACACTTGGCTGATGCGCTCTTTCATTTCGCGAGCGGCCTTGTTGGTGAAGGTGAGGGCCATGATGCGCGAGGGGTCGAAGCCATGGCTCAGCAGATGCACTATCTTGTAGGTGAGTACACGCGTTTTACCCGAACCGGCACCGGCTATCACGAGAGCGGGGCCATCGGTATAGACTACAGCGTCGAGTTGCTGCGGATTAAGTCCTTTGAGATATTCGGGTGTAGATGTGTTGTCCATTTCTTATTCTTCCTGATAGTCAGGGATGTTGGGGGTGAAGCGGTAGGTGTAGTTGCTGTAGTCAATGCGACAGCAGAAGTGCCTCAGGCCGTTGCTCACCACAATATAGTCGGCTTGAAGCACCATGTTGTAGCGCACTATCTGGTCGAACACCTTTTGGGTGATTTCCACCTCCGGGGCCTTGTATTCTACAATCATGAATGGCTTGCCTCGGCGGTTGAAAATCAGGGTGTCGCAGCGGCGGTAGAGGCCGTTGAGGTTGAGGGCCACTTCGTTAGACATGAGCGCCGCAGGGTATCGGAGTGGGCCGATGAGCCAGGCTGTGAAGTTTTGGCGCACATACTCTTCGGGGGTTAGCGCCACGAACTTCTTTCTCAGGGGGTCGAACACCTTGAGCTTCCCCTCTTCCTCTTTGAGGCGCAGGGGCGCTTGTGGGAGGTTCAGGCGCGGGAATTCTCTTTGCGCGGAGGTGTCGGTCATTTTGCAGAGCCGGAGTGAGAGGCCTTGTAGGCGGGGTCGTAGATAGTGTTGAGCACATGGGCCAGGCGGAGGCCTCCGCGGAGCAGTTGCAGCTCAACGGTGGGGGTCCAACCGGCTATGTAGTTGTAGCTTATGTTGGTGTCGACGGGGGTAGCCTCGTAGACAGCTTTGGCTATTTCGTAGGTCTCTTTACACCAGTCGTCGAAGTCGCCGGATGTGATTTCGCTTTCGGTGGCCGGGTTGGCGCGGTCTATCTGGAGGGTCCATTCGGTGAAGCTCCATTTGTGGGCCGACTCGGGGAGGCGAGAGTCCCACACGGTGTGGAGGTTTGTTTCGGCGTCGAAGAATTTCACTGTGTGGCGGTTGCCGCCGCGGTCGGAGTATCGGCCCATGTGGAGGGGCTGGTGGGCATCGCCCATGAAGTGGACGAGCATTTTGAGGGCGAGCTTGCTGTCGCCTATCGAGGTGGCGGGGTTAGAGAGGGTGGCTCGCTGCTCTTTGAGGGCTGTCAGGATGTCGCCTTTGCTGTTAAGCGGGGCGTTGTCAAACTGATATTCCGGGTCGATGTTTTTGTAGTGCCAGGTGAGGGAGTAGTCGTATTGCGGGGTGTGAGAGGCGTTGTCGAGCCAGTTGGCCCAATATACCATTGATTTGCCTTCAAAAATGGAATCGACGGCAGCCTTGGTGGCCGGGGTGAGGTGGCGTTCGGCTATTGAGGCTACCACATCGTGGCCTTTCTGGCCCCAGGCCAGTGCTAACGCCGGTAGGCAAAATGCTATGAATGAAAGAATTATCTTTTTCATGGTTTGCTTTTTTTACTTAGAATTAAGAACTGAACTCAAGAACTGAGAACTGCTGCTGAGAGCGGCAGGGCTATTTACCTTCGTAGCTGTGTTCCAGGTATTGCTTCACCTCTTGGAAGAGCTTGGAGGCAAACACGAAGTCGTTGAGGCTCTGAATGTTGCTGCGGAAAATGCTCTTGTCGTCGCCCACCCAGTCGCAGTGTCCTTTGTTGATGAAAATGATGTTTTCGCCGATGCCGAGCACCGAGTTCATATCGTGGGTGTTGATTACGGTGGTGATGCCGTATTCGTGGGTGATGTCGGAGAGGAGCTCATCGATAAGGATTGAGGTTTTGGGGTCGAGACCGGAGTTGGGCTCATCGCAGAAGAGGTAGCGGGGGTTGAGGGCTATGGCTCTTGCAATGGCCACACGCTTCTGCATACCGCCTGAAATCTCTGATGGGTATTTGTCGTTGGCGCGGTCAAGGCCTACGCGGTTGATACAAAATTTGGCGCGCTCTATCTGCTCGGCGTGGCTCATGGGGCTGAACATCTTCAGCGGGAACATCACGTTGCCCAGCACGGTGAGATTGTCGAAGAGGGCAGAGCCCTGGAACAGCATGCCTATTTCGGAGCGCAGTTGGCGGCGTTGCTCCTTGTTCATGGTGCTGAAGGGTCGGCCGTCGTAGTAGATTTCGCCTTGTTCGGGCTGCAAGAGTCCAATAAGGCTTTTCATAAACACAGTCTTGCCGGAGCCGCTCTGACCAATGATGAGATTTGTCTTGCCGGTGGCGAGCTTGGCGCTCACATCGAAGAGCACTTGCTGGCCGTCAAACCATTTTGATATATTCTTAGCTTCAATCATTGGAGCAAAATTTTTGTTAGAATTACGTCCATTAAAAGTATGAGTATGGAGCTGTGGACCACAGCGTTGGTGCTGGCTTTACCCACTTCCAAGGCACCGCCCTTGACATGATAGCCGAAGTAGGCTGCCACCGAGGTGATGATGAATGCGAAGAAGAAGGTTTTGATGATGCCATACCACACATACCAGTCGTTGAACATTGTTTGAATGCCATAGACATATGTGTCGACCGAGACAATGCCGGTGAGGAAGGCAATGAGGTAGCCGCCTATGAGGCCCATGAACATTGAGAGCACACAGAGCACCGGGATGAAGAGCACGAAACCCACTATCTTGGGAAGCACTATATAGTTGGCTGAATTGACACCCATAATGTCCATTGCATCAATCTGCTCGGTGACTCTCATGGTGCCAATCTCGGAGGCAATGTTGGAGCCAACTTTGCCGGCCAGAATCAGCGATAGGATGGAGGAGGAGAATTCCAGCAGAAGAATTTCGCGAGTGGCCAGACCTACGGAATATTTGGGCACCAGCGGCGACATGATGTTGATTTCCATCTGAATGGTGATTACGGCACCGATGAAAATAGAGATGATAATCACAATTGGAATTGAGTCGACGCCGAGTTTGCTTATTTCAAAAAGGGTGTTTTTTGCAAACTCTTTCCATTTGTCGGGCTTGCGAAACACTTCGCGCATAAAGAGGCAATAGCGCCCAAATGTCTTTATTGATGATACTAACATTTCAGATTGTTAAGTTTTAGCCTCTGCGGCTGATTGAAGCGAGTGGCTTTTTTTATAATTTAGTGCAAAGTTACAAAAAATAATTTGTAAATTTGCGTCACAAAACCTACTGACCAAAGAATAGGTGAAATTAACCACACAATTACAATCGCGCATGTTAATTATTGGTATAGCCGGTGGAACCGGTTCAGGAAAGACAACCGTGGTGAGGCGAATCATAGAGTCGTTGCCCGAAGACGAAGTAGCCGTAATCCCGCAGGATTGCTATTATAAAGACAATCACCACATTCCGCTTCAGGAACGATTGAAAATGAATTACGACGAGCCGGCCGCCATAGAATGGACCTTGCTCGTGGAGCACCTCAAAGCCCTCAAAAACGGCGAAGAGGTGGATATGCCCACCTACGACTTCCTAACCTGCGCCCGCATGGCCGAGACCAAGAAGGTGAAGCCGCGCGAGGTTGTGGTGGTGGAAGGCATTTTGGTGCTCACCGACAAACAGTTGCGCGACATGATGGACGTGAAGGTCTTTGTAGATGCCGACGCCGACGAGCGCCTCATACGTGTCATCAGCCGCGACTGCATAGAGCGCGGCCGCACCCCTCAGATGGTCATTGACCGCTATCAGGAGTTGCTTAAACCGATGCACGAGCTCCACATTGAGCCCTCCAAGAAATATGCCGACCTTATAGTGCCCCAGGGCGGTCACAACAAGGTGGCAATCAAACTACTCACAGACTATATTCGCTCTCTCCTTCCATAACCCCCTGAATATCAAATGAGAATATTCGCATTAAAGAAGAGCCGCGCTAAGCTCCCCGAGGAGCTCGGCGAGCAGCCTGTTGCCCCCGGTGAAGAGCTCGGCGAGGCTCTGGAGGCAGCCCGAGACCGGGAAGCCGAGGAGGCTGCTGAAGCCGCTGATGCTGCTGAGGCCCGCGAGGCCGCTGACGCTGCCGACGTCGAGGCCGAAGTGGCGGAGGTGGGCGTGCTGCGCACCGACAACCTTGTGAAACGCTATGGCAAACGCACTGTGGTGAACCATGTGTCGATAGATGTGACACAGGGCGAGATTGTGGGCTTGCTTGGCCCTAACGGAGCAGGTAAGACCACCACCTTCTATATGACCACCGGACTGATTTCGCCCAATGAGGGCCGCATATTCCTGGAAGGTAAAGACATCACCAAATATCCTGTGTATAAGCGCGCTAAGCTTGGTGTGGGCTATCTGGCGCAGGAGGCCTCAGTGTTTCGCAAAATGAGTGTGGAGAATAATATTCGCTCTGTGCTCGAGATGACCGGTAAGCCTAAGGCCTATCAGAAGGAGAAGCTCGAAAGCCTCATAGCCGAGTTTAGCCTTGAGAAGGTGCGCAAGAACTATGGCGACCGCCTCTCCGGCGGTGAGCGTCGACGCACCGAGATAGCCCGCTGTCTGGCCATCGACCCTAAGTTTATAATGCTCGATGAGCCGTTTGCCGGTGTCGACCCTATCGCCGTTGAGGAGATTCAGTCGGTGGTGTATAAGCTCAAAGAGAAGAACATAGGTATCCTTATCACCGACCACAATGCCCCCGAGACTCTCTCTATCACCGACCGTGCCTATCTGCTTTTTGAAGGCAAAATCCTGTTTCAAGGCACCAGCGAGGAGCTGGCCAACAATCAGGAGGTGAAGGAGAAATATTTGGGTCGCAACTTTGTGTTCCGTCGCAAGAAATTTGAGTAAGGATGCGGACTGCTAAACAATATAGAGGAGCTTCGGGCTTGGTCTCGCCTAAATTGGTGGTGAGCCCGCTGAAATGCGTGCTGCTCACAGCCTGCATCTTTGTGCTCATGCTCCTGCTCACAGGCTTTTGTGCCAACTATCTTAACACCTTTTTGCCGGCCAACAGTAAGCAGAATTTGCTTGCCGCCTCGGTGGTGCAAAATCTGGTGGCCTTTTGTGGCACCGCACTGCTCACCTCCTTCTTCATCACTCCGCGGCCTTTTGCCTTCTTGGGCCTACAGACGAGTGTGCGCATGCGCTGGCTTTTCACCATTGTGATGGTGTTCATACTCGGTATGCCGTTTCTCAATGAGATGGTCTATTTCAACGAGTCGGTGAAATTGCCGGGCTTTCTTGCCGGCTTTGAACGGTGGGCTCGTAGCGCCGAAGAGTCTGCTCAGAGAGCCACCAACATACTGCTGCAAGCCGACTCTGTGCCCTCGCTTCTGGCCGGAGTGGCGGTGGTGGGGCTGCTCACCGGAGTGTCGGAGGAGCTGTTCTTCCGCGGCACCCTGCAACGCATCTTCACATCGTCGGGCCTTAACCACCACTTGGCCATCTGGATAGCCGCCGCCATCTTCAGCCTGCTCCACTTCCAATTTTTCGGCTTTGTGCCTCGCCTGCTTCTGGGTGCCTTTTTCGGCTACTTGTTCTATTGGAGCGGATCCATCTGGGTGTCGGCCATAGCTCATGCCATCAACAATTCGCTGGTGGTGGTCACCCATTGGGCCTTAGCCTCTTCGGCCGCCAAAAACTCGATTGAGACCTTCGGCGTTCAGACCACCGGATTTCCTTGGATAGCCGTAGTGAGCCTCCTGCTGGTGCTCTTATTCATTTATTTCCAACGCAATAACAAACTCTGATTGCCATGGCAAAGACGTCGGCCACATCATCATATACCAATATCATTGCAGATATTCGCAAACGCAAGTTCGCGCCTATCTACATCCTCTCCGGTCAGGAGCCATTCTTCATAGACCAAATCACCGACTTGCTGCAAGCCCTGGTGGTGCCCGAGGATATGCGCGACTTCGACTATACGGTGATGTTTGGTCCCGACACTGAGATTGAGCAGGCCATAGGTGCTGCCCGGCAGTTCCCCATGATGGCGCAGAAGACATTGGTGATGCTCCGCGAGGCGCAGGGCATGCGTGATGCCAAGTCGGAAGTGGCTAAATTGGAGCCCTATTTCGCTCACCCCACCGACACCACCGTCTTTGTGCTCACCTGGAAGGGCGACCCCTTTAAGAGCACTAACGCTCTTGTGAAAGCGGCGCTTAAAAACGGCGGCGTGATTTTTGAGAGTCAGAAACCTAAGGATTGGCAGCTCGACACCCTTATCTCCGATTATTGCTCCTCAAAACAGATTTCTATAGACCATAAAAGCGTGGAGCTGCTCAAAGACAGCATCGGCAACGACCTCAAACGCCTTTATAGTGAGATAGATAAACTGCTCATAGCCACCTCCGGTGCCCCCATCACGCCCGAAGTGATAGAGCGCAATATAGGCATCAGCCGCGATTTCAACAACTTTGAGCTTACTCGTGCCCTCTCCGTGCGCGACTATAATAAGGCGATGCAGATTGTGAACTATTTTGAGCGCAATCCCAAGCAGAATCCGGCGATAGTCACTGCTGCGCTGCTCTTCACTTTCTTCTCCAACCTGATGTTGGCCCACTATGCCCCCGATAAGTCGGATAAGGGCCTCATGGCTCAGCTCAAATTCCACACCTCTTATCAGCTCACCGATGTAAAACCGGCCTTGAAACGCTATTCCGCTCTGAGCTGTATGCGCATCATCCATGCCATTCGCGACTACGACCGCAAGAGCAAAGGCGTGGGCTCGCTTCAGAAGGAGTTCCCGCTCCTTAAAGAGCTCATCTACAAGATTTTCACCCTCTAATCCGTCCACTTATTTCAACTATGATTTATTGGTATTCAGGCACAGGCAATTCTCGCTTCGTGGCCCAAAGTCTCGGCTCACTACTTTCTGAGTCGGATCTTCGCTTCATTCCCAATGCGTTAGGCTTGTCTCGAGAGCGAGCCATCGGCCCGTCAGAACCGTCTGCCGGTGTGCATGGCGCGTCGGCTTCGTCTGCCGCTTCGCACGGCCGTAAGAGTGTGGGATTTGTGTTTCCCATCTACAGCTGGGGCGTGCCGCCGATAGTGCTCGAATGGATAGCTAAAATTCCGGCCGAGGAGCTCGACGGGGCCTACATATATGCAGTGATGACTTGCGGTGACGAGGCCGGCGATGCACTGCGTATGCTTCTGAAGGCCTTCCGCAAGCGCTCGACGAAGTTAAGCGCTTCATTTACAGTGGTGATGCCCAACAATTATGTGCTTCTGCCCGGATTCTCTACCGACCCCCTTGAGCTTGAAGATGACAAGCTCTCTCGTTCGCTTGAGCGCATACGGGAGATTGCCGACACTGTGAAGAGTGGGGCAGAGGTCAGTGATGTGTTGCGAGGCAAGTGGCCGCGCCTGAAGACTGCGTTGGTGTATCCGCTTTTCCGTCGCTGGGGAGTGCAACCGTCGCGTTGGCGAGTGGATGCAGCTAAATGCCTCTCCTGTGGCAAATGCGCCGCCGTCTGTCCCGTTGAGAATATACGCCTTGGAGTGGCCTCCGCCACCGGTGAGATTTCCGAGAATGTATTAGTGGATGAGGGGCGTCCGGAGAAGGCTGGCAAGGCGTGTCAGGGGAAGAGGGCTGAGGGTAAGCTGCTGCCCGGTTGGGACCGTAAGTGCATTTCATGCACCGCCTGCTATCACTGTTGCCCTGTCGGTGCCGTCAGCTATGGCTCCTTCACAGGCACCAAGCGTCGTTACACTCCCAAATTTCCCCGGCTTCCCCTTCCCGAGAAGATTGACGCAAACAAATAGGCTGCGCACGCTGGGCGCAGCCTGATGTATGGGGTGTCGGGCCGAATGGTCCGGAAATTTTGGCGGGGGATTGTCTATTTGGAGGAGTTGATGATTCGGCGGGCTCCCAGGTAGCGGTTTTTGTAATAACCTTCACATTCTGAGATTTTTACGCCTTTTATGCTGGCGTGGATGAATTTGAATGTACCGTTGGCATTGTCGGCCGAAACCACTATGCCTACGTGGCCTACGTTGCCACCGCTGCTGCGGCTGGTGAAGAACACTAAGTCGCCTTTTCGCAGGTCGCCGGCAGCTACGGGCTCACCTTCGGTGGCTTGAACACGTGAAGCGGGGCTAATCTTGTAGCCGAATTGGCGGTATACGTAGCTTGAAAATCCGGAGCAGTCGAATGCCGAGGGGCCTTTTGCGCCGTGGACATACGGTTTGCCGATATGTTTGTTGGCTTCGGTGAGCAGGTCGTCGATGAGGCGCGAGTCGGCGCTGCTCATAGCGGTTTTGCTTTCGCGAGCCACAATTTCTTGTTCTATGAAGTTGGAGAGTTTGTTAGCGTCGATTGGTTGAGTGCTTTTAGCCAGGTGGCGAGTGCTTGCAGCGTGAGCTTGTTGGTGAGCAGACTGTGCCTCTTTTTTGTCGGCGTTAGCAGTGCTTACACACATCAGTGATAAGCTCAGGAGTAATATGCTTTTGAGTTTCATCATTTTTGCCATAATTTTTACGAGGGTAATCGATTAGTTAATAGGGGCAAACAGCGCTTATTGCCAACGGCAGAAGTGTGAGCCGAGAATCACCCGTACGTATTGTATTTGCCTTAAAAATAGCGCCAA
>CAYVAK010000037.1:7229-16884 GCA_964448425.1 uncultured Sangeribacter sp. | reverse complement strand
GGGCTTGTATGTGTTTGAGATATGTGATTGAGATTGTTTGGGGGGGTGTCGTTCAAATTTTGTGGAACGGGGTCTTAGTCTTTAAATTCCAGGTCGCCGTCGGTGATAACGTGCCAAGGCAGGCCGTTTTGGGCGAGTGTCTCCAGGAACGGGTCGGGGTCAAACTCTTCCACATTGCGCACACCGGGATTAACCCACTTGCCGGTGAGGAACATCATTGCACCAACCATGGCGGGCACACCGGTGGTGTAGCTCACGGCTTGAGCGCCGGTCTCCTTGTAGGCAGCTTGGTGGGAGCAGTTGTTGTAGATGTAGTAGGTAGATTCTTTACCGTTCTTGTCTAAGCCGGAGATGCGGCAACCGATAGATGTCTCGCCGGTGTAGTTTTCTCCAAGCGAACCGGGGTCGGGGAGCACGGCTTTCAGGAATTGGATAGGGATGATTTCTTGGCCCTGATACATCACGGGGTCGATGCGAGCCATGCCTATGTCTTGAATCACTCTGAGGTGGGTGAGATATTCCTGGCCGAGGGTCATCCAGAAGCGGGCTCTCTTTATGGTCGGGAAGTTGAGCACGAGCGACTCAAGCTCCTCGTGGTAAAGCAGATACGACTCTTTGGGGCCGATGTTGGGGTAGGTGAGAGGCTGGTGTATTTCGAGGTTTTCGGTTTCCACCCATTTGCCGTCTTGATAGTAGCGGCCTTTTTGAGTGATTTCGCGAATATTAATTTCGGGGTTGAAGTTGGTGGCAAAAGCCTTGCCGTGGTAGCCGGCGTTGCAGTCCACAATGTCGAGATAGTGCATCTCTTTGAAGTGGTGTTTAGCGGCGTAGGCCGTGAAGACGCCCGAGACACCGGGGTCGAAGCCGCAGCCCAGAATAGCTGTAAGGCCGGCTTTTTCAAAGCGTTCTCTATAAGCCCATTGCCAGGAGTATTCAAAGTGAGCTTCATCTTTAGGCTCATAGTTTGCAGTGTCGAGATAGTTCACACCGCACTCCAAGCAGGCTTCCATGATGGTGAGGTCTTGATATGGGAGAGCCACATTGATGCAGAGTTTGGGATTATGGCGGCGGAAGAGGGCGCTTGTTTGCTCCACACTGTCGGCATCTACGCAGTCGGTTGCGATGTTTGCATTAGGGTATTTTTCGCGGATATTGTTAGCAAGAGCGTCGCATTTAGATTTAGTGCGAGATGCAATTACAATCTCTGAAAATACTTCGGGGTGCTGTGCGCATTTCATGGCCACAACTGAGCCGACACCGCCGGCTCCAATTATCACTACTTTTGACATGACAAATTAGTTGAGGTTAAAGTTATCGTATGAGGGCAAGGGGCAGCGGGTGCAAAAGCGAGGCGTGCGCTTGTCCAAGTCATTATTCTCGCAAAGTTAGTGAATTTTTTGGAATAATTTCCCCCTTTCCCCCCGATTTCTTTCCCGATTATTTGTGGGGGGTGGTGCAGTGGAGGTATTTGTGGGGGTCGAGGGGGGTGGGCTCGTTGTAGTCGTCCAGGAAGAGGGGCGCCTCATAGGCGTAGGTCGGGCTTATCAGGGAGAGCGATTGTATGAGTTTGGGACTCACGATGCCCGCTATCTGCATGGTGGTGTGGAAGAATGATGCACTGGAAGCTACATATTTATCGGCGTTGGCGCGGGCGTTGGCTATGGCTTGCGGATGAAGCGCTGTGTAGCTCTGAGAGAACCATAGGAGCATGGGCACATGTAGCTGATAGTGGGTGGGCCGCGGCGAGGCGTGGAGGAAGTGATTGGAGTTGTTGTCGTAGATGTCTTCGCCGTGGTCGGAGGTATAGATCACCGAGGCCACGATGTCGGGGCTTGAGAGGGATGATATTATGTTGTGGATGAGCCGGTCGGTGTAGGCTATGGTGTTGTCGTAGGCGTTCAGAAGGCTGGGGCGGGCTTTGCTCTTGGTGGAGGAGCAGTCGTCGGGGGTGAATATGGCATTCTCCTGAGGGTAGCGCATATTGTAGCAGAAGTGTGAGCCGTAGGTGTGCACCACTATGAGAGAGCGGCGGTGAGGACCGTTGATTTCTTGCTTTATGAGGGGCAGCAGGTCGGAGTCGTAGGGGTCGGGGGCTGTGAGCGCCACAGCATCTTTGATGAATACGCAGGTGTCGGCTTCCTGGCCGAAGAGGTCTATAAGGGCGCCGTTGCGGCGTTGGTTGGAGAAGAAGGCGGTGTGGAATCCGGCTTCTTTGAAGGCTGTGATGATGCTTTTAGAGGAGAAAATGGAGTCGCCGAAGTTGCGAGCGTCGAGGTGGGAGAGGAGCATCGGCACACTTTTGTGGGTCACATTGGTTTGGCTATATGTGTTGCGATAGCTTATCAGGTTTGATTCTGCAAGTAGGTTGGGGGTTGTGGGGCGTTGGTAGCCCAGCAATTGCCAATTGCAGGCGCGCGAAGTCTCGCCCACAATCATCACATACACCTCTTTGCGGGTGCTGTCGGAGGCTTCTTCCTTGGAGGCTTGGAAGGTGAAGCGGGCCGACGATTGGGCGTAGTTGCGCAGGTCGGAAGAGCGGTCGAAGGCCACGGTGATGTTGTAGCCCACATTTATGGGGTAAATATCTTTTTTGAAATCGTAGGAGGCTGATGCCTTGTAGGCCCAGAGCAGGAAGGGGATGGAGGCGATGGTGGTGGCTATGCCAAGCTTGAGGCCTCGGTTGCGAAATTGCTCCGGCAGGCGGTATCGCTTCAGGCATCCGGTCACTGCCAGTGTGAGGGGCGGCACGTAGAGCACCACCACTATGGATAGGGCGGCTATCATGTTGCCCAACAGCTCTTTAACTTCGGTGGAATTGGTGGTGACAACATTCAGAAGCATATCGACCGACACTGCCGACTCGCCGTAGAGCCACAGCTGCACTATCTGGAAGGCTGCAAAAAATATGATGGGGAAAAACCAGAGCACCGTTCTTGCAATTTTGCGGCTTAGGGAGAGGAGGCAGGTGTATAGCCCCAGAGGCAGGAGAGTGTTTACTATCCTTGCCGGCAGGCTCTCAGGCTCTGTGATGGAGAGCAGAATATTGGGGACAATGCATCCCAGAATGGTGAGTGAGAAGAGGATTTGTGCATTGTGATGATTATAGTATTTGTAGAGGTCTTTAATAAGCTTCATAAATGGCTTTTGGGGGCTGGGTGAGCGGTAGTTTAGGATGTGTGAGGGGCGAAAACTACTCGGAAAAATCGGTGTTGAGATTAGCCGAAGTGGATAAAAATGAGCCTGACAGAGAAATTAGTAAAATCGCAGGAATTACAAAATAGATAATAATCTGAATTGATCAACCTAAAAAATTGCCAAAATGGTATCAGGCTCTTACTCTATGCTTAGTAAGTGCAAAATTACAACAATTTTTTTGATACGCAAGAAAATAACAATAAAATCGCAATTTCTGTGAAAAAGAATTAGGGATGCACCCGTGTTGGCGGGCACATCCCCAATTAAAGATGAGAGGATGAACAAACTTGCGTTGGTGTTGGAAGAGAGGTGTTATCTTACCATGACTTCTTTGATGTTTCCGTTGTAGCGCACTACGTAGACACCGGAGTCGAGGTTGTGGCGTCCCTCTCCGGTTGCCACTTTTGTGCCGTCGACGTTGAAGATTTCCACTGAGCCTGTGGCTTTTACTTCAATGAAGCCTTTGCCGGCTATTACTGCCGTCTCGCTGTCGGCGGTGATGCTGTCGGCGTCGGTGAATGCTTCCAGCGACTCTGATACGCCTGTGGCTGATACGGATACTGTGGTGCCCGCAGTGGTGCTGCCGGCTTTAGCCGGTGCGTTGGAGCTTTGCGAGGCTATTTGTGAGCTGCTGAAGGGGTAGACGTGTTGAGCTATCACGGAGTAGATTCCGGTGAAGTTGTCGACAGCGAAGATGCCGTCGTAGTAGTGGGTGTTGCCACCGCGAGTCATCAGGATGCTAACACCTTCATCGCTCATAAGCTCTTCGCAGGAGTATAGGCCCACCATCTTGTCGATGGTCTGTCCGTCGGTGGTAAGCTCGCGGATGCCCAGCACCACGTAGTCGTGGTCGGAGCCTTCGTGAAGGCCGAATTCTCCGCTTTTCAGCGCTACACTGTTGCCGGCACATTCTGTGAGTCGTACTCCGTTGATTTGCAAGTAATTTTCATATAGGTTGCCTTCGCCTTCCATGAGTCGCCAGCCTTTGTAGCAGGTAGAGGCTGTCACTCTCGGTGATTTAGAGAATGTCACTTCCGAGCCTTCGGCGGTGATGTTGCCCCAGGAGCCGTAAAGAATGGTTGGTGCATAGGGCACGGTGCAAGTGGCGGTGACATCGCTTGAGATTGAAGATTTCACCACATATATAGGGGAGCCTTGCTGCTGCGGTGAGGTGAATTCCTCTCCGCAGAAGTCTACTTTGGGTGTGATTTTGTCGGCAAGTGATTGCGACACATCGGGCCAGTTGGCTTCGAGCATATAGCCCATCTTTTGGTAGTAAGCATCGGTGATGTTGAATTGGTAGATGTTGCCAAATGAGCCGGTGTCGGGCTCGTCGAGGCCCGGTTCGCTGCCATACCACATCACAGTTTCGGCGTTTTTGGATTTTGGCACCGGTATTGATGGGGTGAAGTTGGCGCTTGCTGTTGAGGTGGTCTTCACCACACGGCGGTCGTTGGATGTGGTTTTATATTCCATTGTGAGATAGTATGTTGCAGAGTCGGCGCCGGTTTTGTCGGCGATGTCGGCATTGTTCTTCACGGCGTTTATGAATCGGCCGTCGCTATCCACATATAGGGGAGAATAGTCGCTCTCTACGGCTTTGGCGGCTGAGGGGGCGTTTTCGCTGGTGTTGTAGCCTACTATATCGATCGAGTCGTCGTTTTGGGCATTACCGAGCAGCAGCACGCGGTCGGTCCATTTGCATTTTTGGCCGTCGGTGTAGTAGTCTTGGTCGGGGATTGAATCAAGTTTCCTGTACTTAAACTCAGTGCCGAGGAATGAGCTGTCGTTGACGTCGTTGTCGTTGACGGCTTTCACGGCATAAGCGGCTGAGGCATCGCGAAGGAATGTCACATAGTCGGCCTTCTCGCCATCACATTTCACATCGTCTGATTTGTTGATTATCAGCTGATAGGGTGTCACCGACACGTTTACATTGTAGCTGATGGTGAACGGGTTTGAGGAGATGTCAGTATCGGGGGCGTTGCAACCGGTGTACACTATGATGAGCTTGTAAGTGTAGTCGCCGGCGCTGTAATAGTTTTTGTCTATAACAAAGCTTTCGTTGGTCTCAAAGCCGCTGTCTTTGAACAGTGTAGTGTAGCTGTTGTTGAACTCTTCAAAAGTTTTATAGATATGACTTTTACTGAACACTAATCTTTGTTCGCCGGATTTGTTTTTAGGCACTGCGTAGAGGGTGATGCTTTGCACAAGGCCGTCGAGGTCGGTGTTGTTGAAGTGTATTCTGAACATGGAGCGGGTGTCGTCGTCACACGACATTGCCACGATGTAGGGAGCGGCATAGTCTTCTTCTACCAGGAGCACAGTGTGACCTTCCTCGGCCGGTTTCTCGTTGTCTACAAATAGGTAGCCTTTGCTGTAGTAGGAGAAGTATCTGTTGGAGTCGGTCGTTAAAGAGTTTTCTTCGTTGGCCAGCGATGTTGAATTGAGGCTCATGAGCGGTGTGCTGGCATTGGCCACCAAGGTGTTTGAGCTGATGTTGCCCCAAAGCATATGGTTTTCCACATTTGCTTTTTCGGAGTCGCGGTCACCGCCCCAGCCGGTCCAGAGTTTAAAATCACCGAGCCAAAGGTCTTTGCCGGTGTAGAGGGTGTAGTTAGTGTCATCGTCCAGGTATAGGTAGCCGGCTTTTTGCGAGATTTCAGCCAGGCGCTCTTCATTGTATCCGCTGCCTTTGAGGTTTTCGTCGGTTATGTTCTCGTGGATATATGCAGCGAAGCGCTCGTCGGCTTTCCAATCGGCGCCGGTGTGAGTTTCGTGTTTTGTAAAAGTGAGGTTGTCGGACGAGTATTCCGGATAGAACTCGGAGGCGCCAATGCGGTAGTAGCCGTATAGCTTCACCGGATTTTTTGGTGGCCACAAGGTGTTGTACATCACATTTCCTTTGCGGTCTTTGAGCAGGGAGCCATCTTCGCTGAATTGCAGCCAAGCTTCTTGCCAACCGGCCCAAGTATATTTTCCGCCGGGGGTGGTGTAGGTTTTGTTTTGGCGGAGGGGGTTTACAATTGAGATGAATGGCATTTGGCCGTTGTCAATCTTCTCGAGGCTGATGATGTCGGTGGTGTCGCCGGAGCCGGGGATGAATCGGAGTCGGCACGAGTAGCCTCCGTTCTTAATGTCATCGTCGAGTTGGTTCCAACCAATCCGAGTGCTCGACTGTTGCATATCGGAGTAGGGGGTGTCGTATTTTGCAATCCAGAGATAGCAGTCTTCCTCTTTCCATTCGGTCGATGTCACGCATTTGGTGTTGCGCATGGTGAAGGTGATTTCGTAGGTGTTGTCGGTGCCCTCCACTTTGGTGAGCTGATATTCGGGAGTGACGCGCTCGTTGTTGAGCACTTTCGACATCAGGTAGTAGACGGGTTGTCGGTAGTCTTTGAGTTCGTATTCATCTTTCACACCGTTGGGGAATACGGGCATACCGCTGTTTATGTCCACATAGTTGGCGCCGGTGTTGCTGATAGCGTTGTAGTCGATGGTGAAGAATATGGTCACTACGGCAGCGTCGGTGGTGTCGAGGGAGAATTTGCCGGGCTCGGAGGCTGTGAGGGGGTTGGTGTAGATGTTTTGGTTGGCTAATGTGCGGTCTTCGTTGGGACCATATACAATCTCTGCATCTTCGGTTTTGGCATATACTATTTGGAAGTCGCCGGTGAAGTTGTCGAGTGAGCAGGCATACACTTTCTTGTAGCCTTCCATCAGGTAGCCGGCGTCTTGGAGTGTGAATTCGTAGGTGTGGTCGGGTATGTTGGAGCCTTTCAGGTAATATTTGGGCTCGGAATATTCGGCTTTCACCATGTTGACAGTTCCGTATTCTTCCACAAATGAGATTGTTAAGTCGCTGGCTTTGTTCACACTCAGGGTGCCCACGTGCTCTTCAGTGGTGGTGAAGGGGTTGGTGTAGGTAGTGCCTGAGGGCCATGTATGGTCTTGTAGGGGCGACCACAGGTTGTAGGTTACATTGCCCGCATACTGAAGGATTTGGAAGTTGCCGGTAAATTCATCGATGTTGCAGCTGTAGCTGTTGCCGGATTTGGTGAATGGGTGGTCAAGTCCGTAGCCTATTGAGCTGCCCACGAGGTAGTAGCCGGTTTCGGGATAAATCACCCAAGTTTGAGTGATGGTGCCTTGCGAGTTGAGTATGAGGCGCACAGTGATGTCGCGGGCGTAGGCGGTGGAGACATTGAGCACACCGGTGTTGCCTTCCAGCAGCGGGTTGGTGTATGCGCTTGTTTCGAATCCGAAGGTGAAGTCGGAGGGCGGGCAGAGGTATTTGTAGCCGCCGGATGCGCTGTATTGCAGCACTTTAAAGCTGCCACTGAGGTCGGTGATGTGACACTCGTAGGTGTTGTCGTCTGTTTTTATGAATTTGTGGTTGAGGGAGGTTTCGCCTATCTTCTCGCCCACCAGGTAGAATCCGGCTTGGTCGTAGTCGACAGTGACGCCCCAGGGTATGGTGCCGTAGGTGGGTGTGAAGCTCACTTTGAGGTCTTGAGTGGGGGTGTCGTTGAGGCGGAAGTAGTGTTTGCCGGTGGCGCCTTCGGCGTAGGTGATGCCGGGACGAGCAAAGGTGTAGTCGTCGTTGTAGGGGCCATATAGCTCGGAGGTGCCGGTCACTTCGTCGTAGTACATTATGCGGAAAGCATTTTCGCCCATGTAGCTCAAGGTGCACTCATAGCTTCCGGAGTTGGTGGAGGTGAAGATGTTGGATGCTATGGGGCGAGTGGTGTAGGGGGTGGTGAGATAGTAGTTATAGCGGTCGGCGGTGGTGGCTTCGGTGAAGGTGGCACCGGCGTAGGCCAGGTAGGGCAGATTAGTGCTGTTGTTGGTGAGCACGCTGAACACTATCTTAACATCTTTGGCGGGATTTGAAGCAAGGCTGAACCAGTTCTCTCTGTCGGCGGTAATGGAGTTGCGGTCAAGGTGTCCGGATGCCAGGGTCACGTTTAAGTATGAGCCGAGTATGGTCTGTTCGCCGGTCTCGGGGTTGACTTTTAGAATCTTAAATCGTGGGGCATCGAAGTATTTGAGGTTGCAGGCGAAGCTGTAGTTTGAGCCGTCCATGGTGCCATCTTCGCGGTTGAATTTGTAGCGGGCGTTGGGGGTGGTGCTTTCGTCGGTGAGAAGGTAGAAGTCGCAGTCGTCCAGGTCGTTGGCTTTTTGGAATTCGGCTGTCATGCCCCAAGGCAGATTGCCGGTGGCAAATGAGAAGCTGAGTTTCACTTTTCGTGCCGGATCGTAGCATAGAGAGAACCATTCGGGGGCTATGTCGCCTTCGTTTGAAATCATGCCGTTGGTGTAGGTCACACCGGAGGTCTCAAATGTGTAAGGCTCGGGGGCACCAAAGGTCACCTCTTTGTCGGTCATTTGGTCGACACGCACCACCTTGAAGTTGGTGTTCGACAGGTAGTTGGCACTGCATTCCAGAGTGGTGGATGAGGTGGATGAGGCGGTAAATTTTTTGTACTTGGCGGAGGTTGGGGTGGAGAGATAATATATGTATCGGTCGCGCGAAGTGGCCAATGCAAATTCCGCGCCGACGCCCCACACCACATCATCGGAGGCGAATGAGAAGCTGATGGTCACATTTTTGGTCTGGCGAGAGGCCAGTGAATACCATGCGCTGCCTGAGGGGGCCACTGCGTGCATCTGGCCTGAGCGCGAGAAGGTGTAGCCGCTATCGGGGCCAAAGTCTTCGGTCGTGGAGTCGAAGTTGTTGACTTTTGTGATTTTAAATCCGCTACATTCAAAGTATTTGAAGCTCTTTTGCATGGCACCTTTGTAGCCGGCTTCAAACTTGTAGTTTTTGTTCAGACCATCCTCCATGGTGGTGAGGTAGTAGCTGTAGTGGTCGGCGGTGGTGGCTTCGGTAAATTTTACACCCATTGAGTAGGGAAAGCCGTTGCTAAAGTCGGAATAGAAAAGGATGTCTTTTACTTGGTCCGCACCGATTTTAAACCATCCTGAAGGGTCGGTCGACAGTGCGAGGCCCAGGGCGCTATTGCCGGTGAAGGTGTAGTCGCTATCGGGGCCGTAGACTGTTTGCGCACCGCTTGAGGCTACTTTGAGAATGCGGAATTCTCCGGCATCGAAGTATCCAAGCCGCAGACCACTGTAGTAGTTGCTTGGCAAGTCGGGGTCGCTTGTTCCGAATTTGAGATATTCTTGGGGAGTCTGAATATCTTTGGTTATGAGGTAATAGGAGTCGGCCGCCTTGCTCACCATTGAAAATGTGAACACTATAGCCAACAAGCATAATAACCTCATACCGTTACACTTAATCGTTTGAGTAATCATGAGTTATTAGGGTAAATAGTTGAGTTTTATGGTTTTTTAATAGAGTTTTCTTATGTGAAAGTGAAGGGAAGTGATGTGGATAAGGAGAGGAGGTGTATAGGGATAATGGCAAGGTGAGGTGAGAAGGGAGGGGTGGAGGGAG
>CAYVAK010000037.1:0-7129 GCA_964448425.1 uncultured Sangeribacter sp. | reverse complement strand
GTCGGTTGGGTCGAAGAGGTGCTCCATGCTGCGGCGGCAGAAAATCATTTTGATTACTGCCCACAGCGAGAAGCGATGCTTGCGGTGGTGATGTCTTGATTTTGTTGACATAAGTTAAATCACTTATTGTTTGGATGTTGATAATTAGGCGGATATCTGTTGGCGCACCTTTGTGGTCGTGTTGTGCCGACTATGCGAGGCTGATGGATTTCCCGGGTGTGGCCTTATTGTTTTGTCTGAAAGTGATTATGTGGCAGGCCGCCGGTGATTTGCGTATTATGTTGCAAAAAATCTCAAAATATCAGTTGCTCGTGGCTTTCTGAGTCTTATTAGCAAAAGAGACCACTAAAGGATGATAACTATCTTTACGTTAGTAGCATATATCCGTTTCCGACGTCAAAGATAATAAATAAAAAGTTGTAAAATCCAATCCTGATAGTTAAAAAAAGTTAAATGAACAAATACTGTTTATATAACACGTTTAGTGGTGCGGGTTTTGAGGGGTGAAGAGGTTGAGGGTGTGGCGGTTGTGTGTGCATATATGTGTGCATAAGTTTGGCCTTATATGAGCTTATATGGTTGGTGTGTTTTGGGCTTATGGGGAGTGTATGCGGCTTGCCGCGGTGGAAATTTTGTGTTAACTTTGCGGGCTTTTTGACGAGAAAATAAAGCTTAAAAATATTATATATGAGTAGTTTAACTTCAGCGGGAATGAGCCGCAAGTATTTTTTGTTTCTGATAATCTTTTTAGGTGCACTGTCGGCTTTCGGACCGTTTGTGACAGATATGTATCTGCCGACATTGCCCTCTTTGGCGAAGGTGTTTCACACTACAGCTTCGTTGGTGCAGATGGGCCTTACCACAAGTATGATTGGTTTGGGTGCCGGACAATTGTTTTTCGGTCCGCTTAGCGACCGTTATGGCCGTAAGGGCGTGCTGTATTGGTCGTTGATACTGTTTTCTGTGGCCACGGCTATTTCAATATTCTCGCCCTCAATAGAGTTTTTTGTGGTGATGCGACTGTTTCAGGGCATCGGCGCAGCCGGCGGCCTGGTGCTGTCACGCTCTATAGCCACCGACTCTTATTCGGGTCGCGAGTTGGCCAAGACCATGGCCATAATCGGTGCCGTGAATGGTGTGGCGCCGGTCACCGCTCCGGTGGTTGGCGGCCTGGTGTCGAGCATGGTGGGCTGGCAGGGCATATTTGTGATTTTGCTCTTTATCGGCTTGGTGCTGATAGCTATGTGTGCAAAATATAGAGAGACATTGCCCGATGAGAAGCGCACCACCGAGGGGCTCGCAAGTGCCTATGCGTCATTCTTTAAGGTGCTCAGAATCAAGAAATATGTGATGTATCTGCTCACCTCCGGATTTGCTTACGGAGTGCTGTTTGGCTACATAGCATCGGCGCCGTTTGTGATGCAGGAGCATTATGGTGTGTCGGAGCTGCTATTCTCTGTGTTTTTTGCAATTAATTCAGTGGCCATAGGCATAGGCTCGGGTGTGGCTTTGCGCTTCAAGAAGATGGGCAATGCGGGCATGGTTGGTGCCCTGGGCATGCTTCTGTTTGCTTTGGTGCAGATGGGTGGCTACCTGTTTGTCGACCATATAGCCATGTATCTGGTGAGCGTGTTCCTGGTGCTGCTGTGCATGGGCCTGGTGTTTACCGCAGCGTCGGCCGAGTCGATGGATGCAGGCAGGGAATATACCGGTGCCGCGGCAGCTATCTATGGTGCATTAGGCTTCTTTGCCGGAGGTGCAGTGTCGCCGCTGGTGGGCATAGGCAATATGATGCACTCCATGAGCTTGTGTCTGATAATCTCCAGCGCTCTGTGTGCCGTGTGCATGACATTGGCTCGCCGTAGCTAATCGCCACATTAATAACTAATAAAGGGAGTTCGTGACAATTCAGTCGCGGACTCCCTTTTTCTGTTTTTTTTGTAAATTTCTCTGAGTGTCAGATAGTTGTCGGGGCTAAAGCCATATCACCTCTTTGAAGGCGTAGCGGCGCACTTGCGGCGGGCGATTGGCGGCCTCGGGCGGTAGGCTGAGGAGCAGGTGGCCCATAGGCTCAATCTCTATCACTCGGGCTTGGAAGGGGGTGCCTCCCGGCTCGCAGAAGCTATAGTAGCGACCATCGCCGCGCCATAGCTGTTGCATGAATTGCCGGTGAAGGTCGGAGTCGCCGGCGCTGTCGCTGAGCGCTGCCACGGCACGCTCAATCTTCTCGCCCAAGCTTTGGATAAGCGGGGGGAGGGGGTATCTCTTGCCGGTGAGCATATACACACTCACAGGGTTGGGCGCATCGCTGAAAAATTGCTCCTGGTTTATGTTGATGCCGGCACCTATAATAGTGTGCTGGATGCGGCGCCCCATCAGGGAGTGGGAAATCAGAATTCCGCATATCTTCTTGTCGCCCACATAAATATCGTTGGGCCATTTCACCTTGCAGTCTATGCCGCAGTGCTCCTTGAGCAGCCGGCACACACACAGGGCCACCGCTTGCGATATGCGCCATTGGCGGGCAGCCGGCACATCGGGGCGCAGCAGCTGAGTGAAGGTGATGTTTTTGCCCGCCTCCGACTCCCAACTATTGCCTCGCTGGCCTTTGCCGGCAGTCTGATTAAGGGCTGTCACCACAGTGCCGGAGGGCAAAGTGGCCACATTGCGCTCCACATAGCTGTTGGTAGAGTCGACCTCGGGAAGAGTGATCAGATTCATAGCTCCAGACTGATAGTGCGGGTAGCGGTGAGATGGTCAACTGATATGCGCACCACCAGAGTGTCGTCGGGGAGCAGCGATTCCACTCTCTCGGGCCACTCTATGAGGCAAAGATTTCCGGAGTAGAAATAATCTTCGGTGCCTATCTCCATGGCATCTTCGATGGTGTCGAGGCGATAGAAGTCGAAGTGGTAGATAAGCGGGTGGGAGGCATCGCCTCTATATTCGTTAATGATTGCAAATGAGGGCGATGCAGCAATTTCGCTCACGCCCGATTGGCGACACACCTCGGCAATAAAAGTTGTCTTGCCGGCGCCCATTTCGCCCACAAAAGCTATCACCTTGCGAGAGGCGGTGAGGCGTATAAACTCGGCAGCTGCCCGGGGCAGCGCCTCTAATGAGTTGATTTTTATTTCCATATACAAAGTTCTTGAGAAGAGCTACGCAATTATCACTGCAAACTTAAGAAAAAAAACTGACATTCCGCCACAAATTCGCATTATCTGCGCCCGGGGGCAGCTCCACCCCCCCATCGGGCCGGTAGGTGGTGCGTATCCCGGTTGCGGCGGCGGGAGCAATTCTTAAAAAGCGTATTTATAGGTGGAAATATCAAGGATTTTTAGTATTTTTGCAGTGAAAAAGCAGAAAGACACTTCGGCCCGAAGGCTTTTGAGCTCAGGCTCGAGGTGCAGTGACAACCATAAAATCAGGAAAACTTGTATAAGATATTAACAAAGAGGATGTTGGCGCCTCGCATCTATGAGATGCAGGTGGCGGCTCCACGTGTGGCTGCATCGGCTCTGCCGGGGCAGTTTGTGATAGTGAGAGTCGATGAGAGGGGAGAGCGCATACCGCTCACCATTTGCGACTACGACAGAGCCGGCGGCTCTGTGACTATTGTGACCCAGATAGTGGGTATCTCTTCGCAGAAGATATGTGACCTAAACCCCGGCGATTCATTTGCCGATTTTGTGGGTCCTTTAGGTAAACCCTCCGACCTCCTTGACCTCGATGTGGAGACCCTCCGAGGCATGAAGCTTCTCTTTGTGGCCGGCGGTGTGGGCACAGCGCCCGTCTATCCGCAGGTGAAATGGCTTAAAGAGCATGGCGTGGAGGCCGATGTAGTGATAGGCGCCAAAACCAAAGAGCTCTTCACCTATGTGGAGGAGATGAGCCGGGTGGGCAACCTCTACCTCTGCACCGACGACGGCTCGGAAGGCTACCATGGCATGGTCACCGGCATGATAAAAGAGCTGGTGGAAGTGCAAGGCCGGCATTACGACCGGTGTGTGGTGATAGGCCCCATGATAATGATGAAATTTGCATCGCTCACCACCAAGACTTACGGCATACCCACAGTGGTGTCGCTCAACGCTCTGATGGTAGACGGCACCGGAATGTGTGGTGCTTGCCGTGTGAGTGTGGGTGGCAAAACACTCTTCACATGTGTCGACGGCCCGGAATTTGACGGCCATCTGGTGGACTACGACGAAGCAATGCGTCGCCAAGCCATGTATAGAGATAATAAAAAGACAAATCCGTTAACCCATAAATGCGAGTGCAATGGCTGAGCTGAAACCGCGTCTGAAAGCAAGAGAGCAAGAGAGCTCCGTGAGAGCCACAAATTTTGAAGAAGTAAACCTCGGTTTCAATTCTGCGGAAGTGGCAATAGAGGCAAGCCGTTGCCTTGACTGCAAGCGTCCGCGCTGCATGGAGGGGTGTCCGGTAGGGGTGCATATCCCCGACTTCATACGTTGCCTCAAAGAGGGCGATGTGGCCGGTGCCGCCAAAGTGATAGGAGCCGACAGCTCGCTGCCCAGTGTATGCGGAAGAGTGTGTCCGCAAGAGACACAGTGTGAAGGACGCTGTGTGTTGGGCATCAAGGGCGAGAGTGTGGCCATAGGCCAGCTGGAGCGCTATGTGGGCGACTGGAAGATAGCCCACCCCGAGGGCGTGGCCCCGGAGCGCAAGCCCCTCACCGGCAAAAAAGTGGCCGTGATAGGTTCCGGCCCTTCAGGCCTCGCTTGTGCCGGCGACCTTGCCCGCGAAGGCCACCAAGTGACAATATTTGAAGCCCTCCATAAGGCCGGCGGTGTGCTGGTGTATGGCATACCCGAATTCCGCCTCCCCAAAGAGCGCATAGTGGCTCACGAGGTGGAAGCTGTCAAGAAGCTCGGCGTTGATATCGAAACCGATGTGATAATAGGTCGCACCCTCACCATCGACGATCTGATGGACCGTGAGGGCTACGATGCAGTGTTTATAGGCTCCGGTGCCGGACTGCCCCGATTCATGGGCATCCCCGGCGAGAACAGCAACGGTGTGTTCTCGGCCAACGAGTTCCTGACCCGTGTCAACCTCATGAAGGCCTACGATGAGAGCTACGACACCCCCGTCTACGACGCTCACCGAGTAGTGGTGGTGGGAGGTGGCAATGTGGCCATGGATGCAGTGCGCACAGCGCGCCGCCTGGGCGCAGAAGCTCACCTGGTGTATCGCCGCAGCGAAGCCGAGCTCCCCGCAAGAGCCGAAGAGGTGCACCACGCCAAGCAAGAGGGCATAATCTTCAAGATGCTCACCAACCCTGTGGAGGTGATAGCCGATGAGCAGGGCCGAGTAATGGCCATAGACTGTGTGGAGATGGAGCTCGGTGCCGAAGACGAGAGCGGACGTCGCCGCCCCGTAGAGAAGCCCGACAGCCGATTCCGCATAGAGTGTGATGAGGTGATAATGGCTTTAGGCACATCGCCCAACCCCTTGATTCGCCACACCACCAAAGGACTTGACACCGACCGTCGCGGCTGCATCACTGCCGATGAAGATGGCCGCACTTCCCGCCCCGGTGTCTTTGCCGGTGGCGACGCGGTGACCGGTGCCGCCACAGTGATTCTCGCTATGGGCGCCGGACGCAAAGCCGCCGCCGCTATCAACAAATACCTCTCCGAGAAATAAGAATAATTTAAAACCCATATACAGTGGACTACAATCATAAAGATATAGAACAGCGCTGGCAACAGTACTGGAAAGACAACCAAGTGTATCGCGCCGAAATAGATGAGGCGAAGAAGAAATTTTACGTGCTCGACATGTTCCCCTACCCCTCAGGGGCCGGACTGCATGTGGGTCACCCACTGGGCTACATTGCCTCAGATATCTATTCTCGCTACAAACGCCAAAACGGCTTCAATGTGCTCCACCCTATGGGCTACGATGCCTACGGACTTCCGGCAGAACAATATGCCATCCAGACCGGACAGCATCCCGAAAAAACCACAACCGAGAACATAGCCCGCTATCGTCAGCAACTCGACAAAATAGGCTTCTCGTTTGACTGGAACCGTGAGGTGCGCACCTGCGACCCCTCATACTATCGCTGGACACAGTGGGCCTTCAAAGAGATGTTCAACCATTGGTATGACAAAACTCAGCAAAAAGCCCTCCCCATATGCGCCCTTGAAGAGCATTTCGCCATTGCCGGCTCGCAAGGTATCAACGCTGCTTGCACCAAGGAGCTCACCTTCTCGGCTCAAGAATGGAAAGCCATGGACACCAAACAGCAACGCGAAGTGCTCATGAACTATCGTATAGCCTATCAAGGCCGCACCATGGTGAACTGGTGCCCAAAGCTCGGCACCGTGCTCGCCAACGACGAAGTGTCGGAAGGTGTGAGTGTGAGAGGCGGCTATCCGGTGGAGCAGCGCCTCATGACCCAATGGTGTCTGAGAGTCTCAGCCTATGCACAGCGCCTGCTCGACGGCCTCGACAGCCTCGAATGGAGCGATTCACTTAAAGAGACACAACGCAACTGGATAGGCCGCTCCGAAGGCGCAGAAATGCGTTTCGGCATTGCCGACTCCGATGTGGAGCTCGAAATCTTCACCACCCGCGCCGACACAATATTCGGCGTCACATTCATGGTGCTCGCTCCCGAATCAAAATATGTGGCCCAACTCACCACCCCCGACCAAAAAGAGCAGGTGGAGAGCTACCTGAATGAGGTGAAACACAAGACCGAACGCGAACGCCAGATTGAGAAAACCGTGAGCGGTGTCTTCACCGGCAGCTATGCCCTGAATCCTCTCACCGGCGACAAAATACCGGTGTGGGTGTCCGACTATGTACTCGCCGGCTACGGCACCGGCGCCATCATGGCTGTGCCCGCCCACGACTCGCGCGACTACGCATTCGCACGCCACTTCAACCTCCCAATCATACCCCTGATTGAGGGTGCCGATGTGAGCGAAGAATCATTCGACGCCAAAGAGGGCATCATGATCAACTCCAAAGGCCCCAAACTCGATCTGAACGGCCTCGAAGTGAAAGAAGCAATAGCTCGCACAAAACAATTTATCGAAGCCGAAGGCCTTGGCAAGGTGAAAGTGAACTATCGCCTGCGCGACGCCATCTT
>CAYVAK010000036.1:0-17024 GCA_964448425.1 uncultured Sangeribacter sp. | reverse complement strand
TGAGTGGAACAGGCGTTGTTTCAAGGTTAGATTTTAGCAAATGTAAGTTAGGAAAGGATAATATGATTAATTTAATGCAGGCAAAACTGCCGGATTTCCTTTTCCCAAATAGTATAGTAGTATTCGATGGAGATATTAACACCGATCAAGGAGCTCTTAATAAATTAAAAAAAATAAAAAGTACACCTAATTGGATTTCATTACCATCTAATTTCTCTCCTGAAAGACTGTTGGAATATTACTTGAGTGGATTAAGTGATAATGATCCACTATGGGAGACAATTGATCGAGACTATAATAAACAGGTGTGCTTTTATAATCACAAACCAGATAAAATCAGACAAGACCGCAACTCTGCAAAAATGTGGTTTCAAGAGCAATCGGCAATCTACAAAAATTGGTGTGGCATAATCATCAAATCATGGAGAAAAGCTTCATCAAATAATGCTCAGGCTGCTTCAAAATTTGTAAATTCCTTTATTCAACTATTTAATCTAATAGCGGATGAACAACGAATACCTCTAATTAACCGAACTAAAAAATGAGTGTCTTTTATTCACCCCTAAGATACCCTGGAGGAAAGAATTGCATCTTTCCATTTATGGCTTCTCTAATTCAAGAAAATGGGTTAGAAGGATGCTCGTATGCTGAGCCTTTTGCAGGAGGTGCAGGTCTGGCACTCCATTTATTGATGAAAGGGATTGTTTCAGAAATCCACTTAAACGATTTTGACCATTCTATATACGCTTTTTGGTATACAATCCTTTATAATGCTGAAGCCTTTTGTGAATGGGTAAGCCATGTAGACGTAAATATGGAAACATGGAATTGGGCTAAGAATGTCCATTCCAATATGGCAGATTTTGACTTGTTTGAAATCGCTAAAGCTACTTTTTTCCTGAATCGGACTAATGTATCTGGAATCATAACGGGAGGTCCAATTGGTGGACCCAATCAGACCGGTAAGTTTAAAATAGATGCTCGATTCAATAAAACTGATTTGATTGAAAGGATTCGAGTTATAGCAGGTTATCATCGCAGTATCCATATCTATGAGATGGATGGTGAGGAATTCCTAAGAAAAATGAATCGCAAATGGTCACAAATGTTTATCTATATTGACCCTCCTTATGTTAATAAGGGTGCTGATCTATATATGAATTTTTTTGAAAAAGAAGATCATGAGAGACTGTGCTCCCAAGTCAAAAAATTAAGGAAATACTGGCTCGTGTCATATGATTCAAGTGATTTAATTTTAAAATTATATAAGAAATACGGCCCTATTCGATACACTCTTTCTCAATGCACATCAAATCGTATGGGAGATGAGCTAATAATATTTCCGCCCTTTATTAAAATATCGGAATCAGTTTCTAAACTAAAATTTCCATCATCAGTATTAGTGAATGATGATCAGCAATAAATTATATGAGGGTTATGGCACTACTGATAAATGTTGATGATCTGCTGAGACAGATAAAAGTTGCATCCAACCGGGTTGAGTTTAAGAAGATGTGGAATCCGTATAGGATCTGCCGCTCTATATGTGCGTTCGCCAACGATTCCGATAATGTCGGTGGCGGTTATAATTATGTCGGTGTTGTGAGGAGAGTGATAAACACTAATATCTGATATGGCGTATGACTGAGCAAGATATATTTCAATTAAGAGACTTGGCTGAGGCCGGTCAGGTGCAGTTCAAGGAACGCATCATAAGTATGATATCGGCTGTGAGATGGTTGCATTTAGCAATTCTCATGGCGGAAGGCTCATCATTGGCATTAATGATAAGTCGGGTAATATCAATGCGCTATCTTATCAGGAGCTTCAAGAGACAACGAATCTTCTGACTAATATCGCCTCAGAGAATGTGATTCCTAATGTATTGATTGATGTTGACAATGCTCCCGTTACCGGAGGAGCCGTCGTGATCGCTACTATTCCGGAGGGTAAGAACAAACCGTATCACGACAACAAGGGGGTGATATGGGTTAAGAATGGGGCTGACAAGCGTAAGGTGTTCGACAATTCGGAACTTGCAGAAATGATGAGTGAATGTGGAAACTTTGATCCTGATGAAGCCGGCGTGCCCAATGCCTCCATCGAAGATCTAGATGCAGGTACCATTAAACTCTATCTTATGAGCCGTTTTGCACCGGTATTCATAGGCAAGCAGATCGACGAACTGAATATGAAAGACTATTCGCTTGACCAGATGGCCCAGCTTGTCATTAAGGGCGCTACTATCAAAAGATTACTCAAGAATCTGAGGTTCATTCGTCCCGATGGTAAACTGACTGTAGCAGCCGTGCTTCTTTTCGGAAAATATACACAGCGTTGGCTGCCGGTGATGACTGCAAAGTGCATTAGTTTCTTTGGAAATTCTGTAGGTGGCACCCGGTTTCGTGACAAAATGCATGATATGGAAATCGAAGGCAATCTGCTCCACCAGTTCCGCACTATTATGAATTTCTTTACCCGAAATCTCCGTAAGGTGCAAGTGGAAAAAGAATTTAATTCACTCGGTCAGTTAGAGATTCCATACGAAAGCTTGACTGAATATGTGGTAAATGCTCTTGTCCACAGATCGCTTAATATCAAAGCTCCAATTCGTGTCTTTATTTTTGATGATCGTGTGGAGATACATAGTCCCGGCTCTCTTCCGAATGGTCTGACGATAGAGGATATCAAGAATGGTACATCTATGCCGCGCAATATGTTCTTGTTTACGAACGCCAATTATCTGCTCCCCTACACGGGTGCCGGCAGCGGTGTGCGTCGAGCCCTCGAGTATGATCCGGATGTGGTGTTCACCAACGGCATCAACGATAAGGAAATAACCCATTCCGCCAACGAGTTTGTAATTACGATTCCTCGTACTGCCGAGCAAGTAGCTAACCAAGGCAACTTAGTTACTGACCAAGCTACCCGGTATACAACCAAGCTTACACCCAAAAGTAACCAAGTTGCCGTAGAAAGTAACCAAGCTGCGGGGAACTTAGTTACTCGTAAATTAACTAAGAAGGAGCAGGATATACGAAATTTCTGTTCAGTCCCAAGAAGTGCTCAGGAAATAATGGATAGGTTGGGAATAACCAATCAATCAAAAAATCGCCAAAAATATATAACATCATTGATCGAGATTGCTGTGCTGGAGCGTACAATTCCAGATAAGCCGAATGATCCTAATCAGAAGTACAGAAGAAAGCCATAAGGCCAAATAAGCTATCCGGAATGTAACTTTGCACTTAGTTCTTAAATCTGCAAAAATGTTGATTATGCATTGGAGGGCAAATTGGGGGCGGGGTTGGCGGTTTGTCGGAATTTTGCTATCTTTGGGCGGAAATTAAATTTTATTGACTGATGTTTAGGAATGCTGCTATTTTGCTGCTGGCGGGCGCCTCATGCGCTCCGCTTTGCGCTCGACAGATCTCGGGCACGGTGCTCGCGGAAATCGACTCTACGGCTCTCTCGGGGGCTGTGTGTTCCCTAATGGCTACCGCCGATGTCGCCGTTAAAGGCGATGTGTCAAAAACTGCCGATGCGGCAAAAACAGCGGCAAAGGGCAGTGCGGTGCCGGCTTCGGCTACCACCGACTGCCGCGGCGCCTTTGCTCTCGATTGCGACTGCCGCGAGGCCTCTACGCTGCTGGTGTCGTTAGCCGGATATGCCCCCACGGAGGTCTTCATCCCGCAAGGTTCCAAGAATCTGGAGCTCGGGGCTGTTTTCCTGAGTAGGGTAGAGGCGCTTGATGAGGTCACGGTGAGCGCGCAGCAGGTGACTATGGGCCGTGAGGGTCGCACAGTGGTGATCCCTTCTTCGGCCGACTTGCGGGCTTCGGCCACCACACTGAGCCTCTTTGACAAGTTGCCTCTGCCGGGCCTGAACACCGACAGGGTCAGCCTCTCCATCAGTGTAGACGGCGGCACTCCGGTGATTCTCATCGACGGTGTGCCCTCTTCGTCCAAGGACCTTAATGCACTTCAACCCAAGGATATAGCGCGAGTGGAATATTCGCGCATCACCCCGGCTCGATATGCCGACAAGGGGAAGTCGGGCTTTATCAACGTGATCCTCAAGCAGCGCAACGACGGCGGCTCTGTCTACGCCTGGCTTCGCGGTTGCCCCACCACTTGCTTCTTCGACGCCAATCTCAATGCCACTTATAATCAGGGCCCCTCGCAATTCCAGCTCTCTTATGTGCCCTCATGGCGCAACTATCAGCAGGTCTACGACAACTCTTCGGAGCAGTATATCGGCAGCGACTTCACCGAGACGCAGGAGACGCATGACCGCAATCCCTTCAACTATTTCTACAATCAGTTGCAAGCTAAATACAACTATCGTCCCAACGCGGCCACGCTATTCTCGGCCACTTTCGGCCTTTACACCAACTCTAGCTATCGCCGCAGCTATGGCACATCTATCGACTCCTATCTGGGCGACTTTTCGCTGAAAAATCTCACCTCCGACAAGGAGCTCTCGCCCTCGCTCGACCTTTTCCTCCGCCGCGACTTCAACCCCGGCAATTCGCTCGAAGTGCAGGTGGTGGGCACAATCTATTCCGACGACTATTACCGCTCCAACAATTACACCTATCCCGACGGCTCCACCGACAGCTATCTGAACAGCGTGGAGAACCGCCGCCGCTCCCTCATCTCAGAGGTGAGCTACATACATTATTTCAACTCAGCCACCTCCCTGAGCCTGGGCCTGCAAAACACCCTCTCACACACCACCAACGAATATGTCACCACCGACTATAAGCCCCTGCTCACCGAAAACAACAACTACGCCTACGCCAAAATAGGCCGCCAATTCGGTAGCCTATATCTATCCCTCTCATCGGGCGTGAAACTGTTTTGGATGAAAAACGACTTGAATAATCGCAACTACGTGCGCAACCGTTCCATGGCGCAGCTTAGCTGGAGCATCAGCGGCCCGTGGGGTCTCCAAGCCGGATTTATGTATAACCCCTCAATCCCCTCCCTTTCCGCCCTTACCGACTACGCTCAGCAAACCACCCAGACACTGGTCTCAAACGGCAACCCCGACCTCAAGACCTCCGACAACTTCGTGTATCAGATCATGCCTACCTACAACCACCGGAAGCTCTCGCTCTCGCTGCTACTCACATATCGCGACATCAAGAACCCGTTTATAAGTCAGACCTCCTATATGGGCGAGCATAAATTTCTCATTCAGAGCCGCAACTTCGACTACCAGCACCAATTTTCCGGCAGCCTGTTTGTGAAAGTGAGCGAACTGCTGCCCGGCTTCGGAGTGCGTGCCAACATAGTGCTCAACCGCTTTTGGGCCGCGGGCACCGGCTGGAAGGCCACACTCACATCGGTAGATGCTAATGTGAGCATGTGGTGGTCCAAAGGCCCCTTCACCATCAGCTACTGGCGCAAATTCCCCGGCAAATACCTCGACGGATTCGGCGTGAGCCGCGAAGAAAACGGCGATGGCCTTGACCTGCAATACACCCCCAATAAGCATTGGACCCTCACTGCCGGCTGGTGGTATATGTTTGAAAAGAAGGGCACCAAATACCCCACCTGGAGCTACGAGCCCACCAACCCCGGCTACAACGAGCGCTACATCAAAAACAACGGCAACATGATAGTGCTTTCAGTGAGCTACTCCACCGACTTCGGCAAGCTCTTCAACGCCGGTCGGCGCAGCCTCAACAACTCCGACAGCTCCACCTCCCTCTTCAAAAACTAACCTCGCCGCCCGTCCTCTCACATCTTATTTGAATTTTGACACAGCCTCACCCCATTAGGTGTCGTCAATATGTTGATTATCAAGTGGATGCGCTATAGAGCATCCCTACAGGGCGGGTGGATATTGATGCTGCGACCGGCTACCGCTCGGCTCGCGCCCGACATTCGGCTGAAAACAAAGGAGGCTGCGTCAATTTTGACACAGCCTCCTTGTGTTTATAGGGGGATCTGATTACTCAGATACTACTTCAAAGGGAATCTCTACGCTAACTTCTTTGTGAAGCTTGATGGTGGCATGGTAGCTGCCCACTTCTTTGATCGCGTCTTTGATGTAGATGAGCTTGCGGTCAACGTTGTGGCCGAGTTTCTCAAGAGCTTCAGCAATCTGAATGCTGTTCACGCTACCGAAGATTGTGCCGGTAGAGCTTGTCTTAGCGCCGATGGTGAGTGTAACACCTTCGAGTGCTTGAGCGGCAGCTTCAGCGTCAGCTTTGATTTTTGCAAGCTTGTGTGCGCGTTGTTTCTGATCTTCAGCAAGTTGCTTGAGAGCGCCTTCGGTGGCTACTACTGCTTTGCCTTGCGGAATAAGGTAGTTGCGGCCGTAGCCGTCTTTTACCTCTACAACATCATCTTTGTAGCCCAAATTGGCTACAGTCTCTTTCAATATAAGTTTCATATGTGTAGCTTCAATTTATGGGTTATTATTTCATCAAGTCGGTTACATAGGGGAGAAGTGCCAAGTGGCGAGCGCGTTTCACTGCTTGAGCCACTCTGCGTTGGAACTTCAGGCTTGTGCCGGTGATGCGACGAGGAAGTATTTTACCCTGCTCGTTGAGGAATTTTTTGAGGAATTCGGGATCCTTGTAGTCGATGTATTTGATGCCCATTCTCTTGAAACGGCAGTATTTTTTCTTACGAGTGTCTACCGACAGGGGAGTGAGATAACGAATTTCGCTGTTATTTTGTGCCATGATTTCTGTCCTCCTTATTTTTCGTTAGTGACTGTCTGTGCTTCAGCGGGTTGTGAAGCTTTTTCTGCACGAAGTCTGCGACGTTTTTCAGCATATTCTGCTGCGTATTTGTCGAGACGGAATGTCAAGAAACGGATTACGCGCTCGTCGCGACGATAAGCTGTTTCGAGTTTTTTAACGATGGTGGGCTCACCTTTGAATTCGAGCAGGCAATAGAAGCCGGTGCTCTTTTTGTCGATAGGATAAGCCAGCTTGCGCAGACCCCATTGCTCCTCGTTGACAATCTCAGCGCCTTTTGAGGTGAGGTACTCTTTGAATTTTTCTACCGCTTCCTTCATCTGTGCGTCAGACAAAACGGGAGTTAAAATGAAAACGGTTTCGTACTGGTTCATTTGTTGATAAATTAATGTGTTATGTATCAGTGGCTTGGGCGGCTGCTTCTTTGCCCTGAAGGGCGCAGGGGCCAAAACCGAGTGCAAAATTACATATTTTTATTGAATTATCCAAATCTCGGAACTGCTACTTCTCTGATTTTCTCGCTTTTCTATCTCATTTCGCAATTCTCATTTCTCTTCACTCGTCTCTCTTATATGATTTCTTGCCGAATTCTTTTGGGATGCGTATTAGGGCGCAGACGGCGAAGGTGAGGATGCAGGTGAGCATCACAAACCAGAAGAAGTTGGTGTAGCCGTTGGTGCCGGAGGCTGTGTGGAAGATGCTCAGGGATGAGAGCCATTGCTGTATTAGGCCGGAGACCATGCCGGGGAGCATCATGCCCACGGTCATGAAGCCGGTGCAGAATGCGTAGTGGGAGGTCTTGTATGGGCCGTCGGAGAAGTAGATGAGGTAGAGCATGAATGCGGTGAATCCGAATCCGTAGCCGAATTGTTCTATGCCTATTCCGGTGCATATGAGGGCGAGGTTGGTGGGCTGGGCCATGGCCAGATAGCAGTAGAATCCGGAGGGGATAGTGAGCGATAGTGCCATCCACCAGAGCCATTTTTTCAGGCCGCCGCGGGCTATGCATATGCCGCCCAGGATGCCGCCGGCCAGCAGGGCTATCACGCCTACGGTGCCGTTGACTATGCCCAGGGCGGTGTCGGTGAGCTCCAAGCCGCCTTCGGCTCTTTTGGCCACCAGGAAGGGGGTGACTACTTTAGTGAGCAGGGCTTCGGGGAAACGGTAGAAGAGGATGAAGAGCAGGGCCACGAGTATATCTTTTTTGCGGAAGAAGGTCACTATGGTGCCTCCAAATTCTATGAGTATTTCGCGGGCTGTTTTGCTGCTTCGGTGTTTGTCTTGGTTGGCCCGGGGCATTGCAAATCGGTGGTAGAGGCTGAGGCTGAGGAATATGATGGCGAGCAGGCCGAATACCACCATCCAGGAGCTTCGCACACTGTAGCCGTAGTCGAAGAGGAATCCGGCCAGGCACACCAGGGCGCCTTGTGTGAAGAGGTTTGCTATGCGATAGAAGGTGTTGCGCAGGCCGCTGTAGGAGGCTTGGCGATGGGTGTCGAGGGCGAGCATATAGTAGCCGTCGGCGGCCACATCGTGGGTGGCTGAGAGGAATCCCATGATTAGGAATACTCCGAATGAGAGTGCGAAGAAGTTGCCGATGGGGAGCAGCAACATTATGGCTATGAAGGTGACTGCGATGGCCGCTTGCATGCCCAGAATCCATTGGCGTTTGGAGCCTATGATGTCTACAAACGGGGCCCAGAGGGGCTTGATGGCCCAGGGGAGTGAGAGCAGGGAGGTGACAAAGGTGAGGGTGGCCAGGTCTACACCCAGGCGGCTGTAGATGAGCAGCGAGAGGGAGTTGACTGCAAAGTAGGGGAGGCCTTCGGCAAAATAGAGCGAAGGTATCCACCACCAGGGGGAGTCGTTGGGCCTGCGGAATCGGCCTATGGTGTTGCTGATTAGTTTCATGGTGGTAGGTGTTGAGCGGTTGTGGTTATAGGTGTTGAGCGGTTAATATATATATGTGTGGTGAGGAGGAGGGAGTGTGGTCAGTAGGCTTTTTTCAGTTCGGTGCCGGGGTAGTAGAATTGCAGGATTTCCTGAGCGCTGAAGCCTTCGACAGCCATTGCGGCGGCGCCTATCTGGCATAGGCCCACACCGTGGCCCCAGCCTTTGCCTCGGAGGGTGAAGCCACCCTCTCTTGGCTCAATGCTGAAGAGAGAGGAGTAGAGGTGGGTGGGTGAGAGCAGGCGGCGTATGGCCAGCTCTTTGCCTATGCTCACCGAGCCGTTTTGGCAGCTCACGAGCAGCTGTTTGGCGCGGCCCGAGGCACCGGTCTGAGTGATTTGCAGGCTCTCTACTGGGCCTTTGTCTATGCCGAACACTGCTTTGAGGTTGGCTCTCACCAGGGAAGCGTCTACGGTTTCGGTCCACTCGTAGTAGTCGGTGGTCCGGTCGTAGTCTTTGAGGGCTTTGGTCACGGCCGGGAGCAGACCGTGGGAGCGTATGTAGTGAGGTGAGCAGTATGGGTCGGCGATAGGGGTGAGGTAGGGCAGGTCGCTATCGGCCCAGCAGGTGGAGAAGAGCTCGGTGGTGCCGCCGCAGCATTTGGAGAATCGGGCGTCGGCAATCTCGCCTTGGTGCATGAGCACCAGTCCGCTTGTGGCGGCTATGGCTTCCGCCACTTGCTCGTTGCAGTGGGCTATGCCTTGGTAGCGCTGGCAATGGTCGTCGCTACAGACATCGAAGTATTTGTGGGCGTCGCTCTCTTGCCAGGTGATGATGGTTTGCGGTGTGTTCACCTTACCTTCGGAGAGCCGCTCTGTTGCTTTTGTGATTTTGCGCAGGGCCCACGACCGTGAAATAATGGCGTGGGCTTTCAGAAATTCCGGCGGTGCCTCTTGGCTCATTTCGCTGCTGATCACACAGCGCAGGTATTCCTCGAGCGGGAGATTGTTGATTAAGACGCTTTTGCCGCCTTCCACTCTTCTCACCACAAAGCGACCTCTATATTCGTAGTCGCGGTTTTGCTGCCAGTGGAAGCCTTTGCCTATGGTGACACCGCTTACTTTCATCACCGCAGTGCTTCCTAAGGGCATATACACTATCTGCTCCTCGGAGGCGTCGATTTTCCAGGCGCCTTGGGGGTAAAGGCCGAAGCCGTCGGTGAAGGTGAGGCCCACATTTATGTTGGGCTGTGAGAATAGCATCATTGCATCGATCATTGCACCAGAAGTGATTTAAATCCGGCCGACTCTCTGAAGTCGTAGCTCACCTCCATGAGTGCGCGGGCCACATCAAATTTGTTGAGCTTGAGGAAGTCTTCGCGGCGAGGGAGAATCACCACACCGGCCATGTCGATGGCTCCGGGGCTTATGAGCGCCTGTCGGGGGGCGCCGTCGGGCAGGTGGTAAATGTCGGGGCGGTGTTTGCTGCGGGGGAATAGGATGGTGTGTAGACGGCCGGAGTCGTCGACCCACATGAGCAGGTTTCTCATGCCCTTCATGCAGGCAATGCCCTCGGCGGGATTGGCCGGTAGGGTGAGGGTGAGCCAGCGCGAGAGGCGCTCGGCGTAGGTGACGGATTGAGGGCCGGCGCTTTCGGGGCGCTCGGATGGAGCCGGGGTTATGAAGTGGAGCGCATTTACGGGCAGGAACTCGGGGATGTAGACTGTGAAGTTGCCCTCTTTGGAGAGTGTGCTGCCGGGGTCGCCTTCCACAATTTTGCACAGGGGCAGGGCCGAGGTGGCTATGGCTTGGAAGTGGAGATGGTCGGGGCATGAGGCTCCGCTACAGCTGCCGTTGTAGAAGGCCACGAGGCCGGGATGGCGGGCGGCGAAGAGGGCCATGTGGGCAAAATCAATGTTGTCTTGGTCTTGGTGCTGTTTGCTCACAATGGTGAAGTGAGGCGAGAATATGGGGTAGGGGTTAGCCAGTACGAGCCATTGGTCGGTCTCTTCGAGGGACACTTGCTCTGAGGGGCGGTTTTCGGCGCACAGGAAGCATTTGCGCTCGGCTATGCTTGCGGTGTCAACCTTGGCTGTGGTAGAGCGGATGCGAGCCGGGTTAAACTGCAAAATCAGGGGAAAGTCGCCGAATATGAATTCGCGGGTTTGCACCGCTCCGAGGGCCTCGAAATTGTTGCGAGCCAAGGGCCATGCGGCGAGTTGACGGTTGAAATTGTCTAATAGATTACTCGTCGAATTCATTGGAGTGGCGGGGCTGGTTGAGGGCTATTCTGGCGTTTAATTCGGTGGTGCGCAGAAAGTCTTTGTAATAGTTGTTGGCGTTGGTTTTCTCAATGGAGAGAGCGGCGTCGGAGTTGCCTTCCCAGCGTCGGCATAGGTAAAGACTGTCGAAGATTCGCCCCACCTGATATTCGCGGCTTATGCGCAGGGCCACAGCGTAGTCTTCGCCATAGCTTGTGTTGGGGAAATGAATTTTGCGCAGTATGGCTGTAGCGAAGGCGCGCGGGGCTCCGAATCCGTTGATGCGCAGGGCGTTGTTAGCGCCGTTTTCGTCGGTCCACTCTTTGTGGTCAATGAGTCCGGGAGGGAGCTGATTGAGCGAGAAGTCGGTCATGGTGTAGCTGCCTATCACCATGGCGCATTTCTCGGCCCTGAATTTCTCTACAATGCGCTGCACGGTGTCGGGCGAGCTGTAGATGTCGTCGGAGTCGAGTTGGATGGCATATTTGCCACACTCCGGGGAGTCGATGGCCTTGTTCCAGCAGCCGCCTATCTGAAGGTTTTCTTTGCCGGTGAGGCGGATGAGAACGAGTCGGGGGTCGTCGATGCTTTGCAGGGCCTCGTAGGTGCCGTCGGTGCTTGCGTTGTCTACCACAATCACATTCATCGGGAAGTCGGTGTGCTGGCTCAGGGCCGAGCTTACGGCATCATTGATGGTGCGCACGCGGTTTCTCACCGGAATCACCACAGAGGCTTCCACCTTGAAGTCGCCATCCACACAGGGGGCGTGTTTGATAATAGGCGCCAGACCTTTGATTCTGCGGAGATAGGCTGAGAGAGTCTTCTCCATGCATATCTGATAGTCGCGGTTGCGGGGGTCCACATAGTCGTGCTGTTTGGCGCCGCTAAGGCGGTAGTCGGTTCGGCCCACCGAGTAGAGGTATTCGGGCAGCAGGCCTATTCCGTTGCGCAGGCCTGAGAGCGCCAGGCGCAGGGCGTAGCGGCCGCCGTCGGCGTAGTCGGGGGTGAATATCTCTTCGGGCAGTCGCAGTATGTCGGCGGAGTTGATGGCCACCAGCGTTCCGAAGTCGAAGTCATCGCGAAGGCTGCCGGCTTGGTAGGGTATAAGCGGATGGTTTTCTATGGTGCCATCATTCAGAGTCTCGCGGTAGTAGGAGTAGACTATTGAGAAATTGCCTTCGCGGAGCACTTGGAGCAGGCGTACCACTGCCGATTCGTCGAGCTCCACTTCGCGGCATGTTATGTTGATTATGAGGTGTTCCGGACATTCTGCTTTTTGGACATCTTGTCGCAGTTGCCTTATGTCGGAGAATAGATACATATTGCTAATTATTAAGTAGTTGTAGGAGTTGTTTTATCAGGCCGTCTCTTGCTGAGATGTCGGTAATAGTTTCAAGGGGGATGGAGAGCACCGCCACTTTGCCTTTGCCCACCTGATTCATCACACCGGCGCTGTTGCCGTTGTCGTCGAATTGCAGAATGGAGTAAGCGTTGCCGGTGGGCATGAGCTGGTCGGGGGTCTCCACAATGTAGATTTTGTCGGTGAGCTTATTGTTGTAGTAGTAGTTGGCGCGGGCCAGGCGGCTGCCTTCGGCCACGTCGAGTTTGGGGTTTCTGATTTTATCGCCTGAGGCGGACTCGATGCCGAGGGTGGAGGCGGCAAATTCTCTGTCTTCGTGCGAAGAGCGCTGGCTGTTGAGGTCGGAGGCCACATATTGGCCGGAGATAAGGAGCTTGCCACCGTGGTTGAGGTAGTCTTTAATCTCTTGTTGCACCTTTTTGCTGAAGGTCTTGTATTGCCAACCGGAGAATCCGTTGCCCACTTTGCTCTCTTTCTGTTTGCCCAAGATGAAGTCGACCATATGATAGTCGCGGAGCTTAATTTCGCCGTTCTCCAGGGCGGCAATGCTTGTGGAGACGAAACCGTAGCCCGATTTAGCTATTGAGGCGCCGTGGATGGCGGGATAGTCGAATATGTTGCCGGCTATCACTTTGGTGGCGTAGTTGTTGTCGCTCTTGCCCGACGATTCGCCGGCGCTGCGGCGGAATTCCTGCTGATAGCCGGAGAATGAGATGTCTTTGATGTAGGGCACACCGAAGTCGTTTTGGGCGTCGAAGCCGGCTTTGCCCTCGGAGTTGACAAGGGCGGGGGCGCTCACGCGAGTAAATCCGTTGACTATGAGCACCGGTTTGCCGGCGTTGGCGTCGGAGGCTTCGCGCAGGGCGAGCACCTCGGAGGGGAATGCTTCGCCACCGGCATTGGCGGCTATCACTTTGAAACTGTGTATGCAGTTGTCGCTCACTTTTATGTCGAAGTGGGTGTTGTTTGTCTGACCTATTTTGTGGAATCCCAGGTCGCCTTCCGAGCGCTCGTATATGATATAGGTGGAGGGGGTGGCGGTGGGCTCGAGCTTGTCGGCTTGCGGCTGCCAGGTGAGTTTATATTTGCTTTTACCGGTGCGAGCTATTGCAAAATTCTTCACCGGCAGAGGCTGTATCACCACCTCGCGGCCTTTGCGCTCGGCCACAAAGCGAGCCATGGCCTTATAGATGGAGCGGCCCACCACAAAGCGGAATGCCGGGTCGAGGCCATATTGCATATCGCCGAAGTTCTGATGGCTCATGAGCTCAATGAGGGCGGTGGGCACCTCGGGGATGCGTGCTTCCACATAGCTCTTATCCCACATGGAGCGGCGTTTCCAATTCGGCTCGTAGGTCTGGCGTATGTCGTTGGTGATTTGGCGCAGCAGCAGGTCGGTGAGCATACGGGAGTTGATGCGCGGGGTGCCGTCGTCGTACGATGCGCCGTTGTTGGTGTAGTAGATGCCCAGTGTGCCCACCACACTGTCGTCGCTTCGTTTGCCGGCGTCGGAGTGGAGCGCCATGGCTATGTCGATGGGAATGCCCAGGCCATCCTCTTTGGGGAGCACTCGGCTGCCTCCGGCCAGATAGTTCACCCAGAGGGCGCGGCCGGTGTAGTCGTCTTTATAGTCGTTGGAGCCGTGGTAGGGGGAGTAGACATCTTCGGGGAATCCGGCCCAGTGCAACCAGTAGCGTGCTCCCTCCACAAATCGGGGATAGCCGGAGGTGCGGAACACCGGGGCCTTGCCCGTCTTTGTAGCGGTCACTGTCTTGCCGCTGTCGGAGTCTTGCGGTTTTGCTTGCTCGGGGTCGATTGATGCTTGGCCGCGGTCATCGGGGATGGCGGTCTCCTCGTCGGCAATTGTGGCATCGTCGTCGTCATCTTCATCGTCGTCTTCGTCGTCGGCATCATCCTCGTCGGTGGTTATATTGTCGGGTGTTGAGGGGTCGTAGTATATGTCGCTGCGGCGTATGCTGCGAGCTATATTGCCCATGCCGCCGCCAATCTTCACAGCGTCGGCAGTCACTATTGTGCCGGCTGTGGCGCTGGTCTTGTTGGAGAGCGATACCACCGGCTCGGTGTCGCTGTAGCCCTTCTCCAGAGGGAAGGTGCCAAGGTATATCCAGGTGCTGCCGCCCATGGTCTGGTTGACCAGAAATTCTTTCGAGCCTCCGGAGTAGTTCACTGTGTAGAGGGCGTCGGTGGTGGAGTTGGGCAGAGTCTTGTAGCTCACATATATGGCATATTCGCCGTCTTCGGGTATGTCGGCATACCAGGCGGCGTGAGAGAGCGGGCCTGAAGCCACGGTGCGTGTCTGGCGGTAGGTGCCCACTTCAAAGGGGTTCTCGGTGTCGCGGAAGTCGGGCAGGTCGTAGATGAAGCCGTCGAATTCGCCGTTGGTCCATTTCTGGGCGCCGGAGATTTCGCGATAGTATGGCTGTGAATATAGCTGGCCTTCGTCGTTGACATCGTTGTCTACAATCACCTCGTTGGTGTTGGTGTCGCGTTCGCGTGGGAGCATCACATAAGCGCCGGCATTTTCAAGCATGGGCACTATGAAGGGGAGCATATAGCTCATGGTGTAGATGTCTTCCACTGTCTGATAGAGCAGGGGGCGTTGCCACTGCCATGCGCCCTCTTTGTAGTAGCGGCCGTGGCTGTGCCAGAGTGCCACTTTGTCGTCGAGCATTCCTTTGGTGGGGGTGACATCGGGCTTGAGTGCTCTCACAAACGGTATGTTTTTGCGGCTTTCGGCCGGAAGTTTGTCTATTTTGCTGATGTAGTAGGCGAGCGATTTGCCTGAGACGCTCAGCGAGGGTGAGAAGTTGTGGAGCGAGTCGGGCAGGGCGTGGCGCACTGTGCGCTGAAGGTCTTGAATAAACTCTTGTGTCACCGGCAGGTAGGTGAAATTGTCGTTGAGGTTGACCTGCACAGTCTTTGCGCTCATGTTGGGCTTCACCAGGTTCACACGCAGGCCTCCGGGGTTCATGTTCTGCGGAATCCAATTGAGCACCGCGCTGTTCACCAGCAGGGTGAGGGAGTCGTTGGAGGCTGTCTCGGCGGGACGCTCGGTGTGGGTGGTCCAGCGCGAGGTGTTGGCATGCCGCTTTGACGAGCTCTTTTTCGAGCTGCTTGAGCTGCCGGAGGAGCGCTTTTTGCTGCTGCTTTTCTTTTTGCCGCTGTTTTTACCCGATTTCTTGCTCTTGCTCTTGCCGCTCGACGATGACTTTGATTTCTTTGATTTTGATGAGGTGGTTTGTGTGGTTTTGGCTTTCGACGACTTCTTTCTTGAAGCGGCAACTGCGTAGTTGCAAGCGCCGACACATAGTATTACAGAGAGGAGTATGGTGAGTAATTTACGTAAATTCATTTCTTGATAAGTGGTTATAAATAGGGGAGTCCGGAATGCAAACAATAGTCACCGTTGGAGTGTCAACACAACTATCTTGCTCATCTTTAGATGAGTAGATTCTCGGCACCGAAACTTTGTTAATGATTAGGCCGTGCGGGCTGTATGCTTCTGCCCGTGCCAAAATTAAATTGTTTGCAAAAATAACAAAAACGTAGCCAATAGCCAAATTATTTGCCCGCTTCGGTCTGCAAAAAAAAGTTAAGACCCCGCCCGGCAAAATCATCTGTCGCGGCCTCGGTAGCAGCCCGGCAAAATCATCTGTCGCCGCCTCGGTGGCAGCCCGGCAAAATCATGCGGCAGGCGTATTTGTGCCGCCCCTCCGGGCTGCAATTTCTCCCGGCGCCTCCCCGCTGCTTCTCCCCGTGCCTCACTGCTGCTTTTTATGGAAGAAATGGCCCCGAAGTGTCGAAAAAATTTGCTAACTTTGCACTACCTTACATAGGCAGCGAAATCAAATAAACTTAAATAAAAATACTCATGGCAACCAAACCATTTCATTATCAAGAAATGTTCCCCCTCGGCAAAGACACAACCGAGTATCAGCTCCTTACCAAAGAGTATGTGAAGACTGAAGTGTGGAACGGTCACGAAATGCTTGTGGTAGACCCTCAAGCTCTTACAGTGTTGGCTAACGCCTGCTCTCACAACAACTCTTTCCTGCTCCGCAGAGAGCACAACGAGAAGGTGGCTAAGATTCTTTCCGACCCGCAAGCTTCCGACAATGATAAATTTGTGGCCCTGACAATGCTCCGCAATGCCGAAGTGGCTTCTAAAGGTGTGCTCCCCTTCTGCCAAGACACCGGTACAGCTATCTGTGTGGCCCACAAAGGCCAGCACGTGTGGACCGGCTGCAACGACGAGGAACGTATCTCCGAAGGTATCTACAAAACCTACACCGAAAACAACCTTCGCTACTCTCAAAACGCCCCGCTCAATATGTATGACGAGGTGAACACAGGTTGCAACCTCCCCGCTCAAATAGATATCCACGCCACCGAAGGCGACGAATATGAATTCCTCTTTGTGGCTAAAGGTGGCGGCTCTGCCAATAAGACTTATCTCTACCAAGAGACTAAGGCCATCCTTAACCCCAAGACTCTGGTGCCCTTCCTGATTGAGAAAATGAAGACTCTGGGCACCGCCGCTTGCCCCCCTTACCACATCGCTTTTGTGATCGGCGGCACATCGGCCGAGGCTAACCTCGCTGCCGTCAAGAAGGCGTCGGTGAAATACTACGACAACCTCCCCACCGAGGGCAATGAATATGGCCACGCTTTCCGCGACATCAAGCTCGAAGAAGAGCTCCTCGAGGCTGCCCACAACCTGGGCCTCGGCGCTCAATTCGGCGGCAAATATTTCGCTCACGACATCCGCGTGATTC
>CAYVAK010000035.1:12400-17063 GCA_964448425.1 uncultured Sangeribacter sp. | reverse complement strand
TCGGGGTTGTTGCGGTGGCGCTTGGTGAGCGGCGACATCTCGATGGGGTAGTCGGTGATGAAGGTGGGCTGTATGTAGAGGCCTTCGCATTTATCGCCGAAGATTTCGTCGATGATTTTGCCTTTGCCCATCTTCTCGTCTACCTCCACGCCCATCTCTTTGGCGGCTTGGCGAAGTTCCTCTTCGCTTTTGCCGTTTATGTCGTAGCCGGTGTGCTCCTTGATGGCTTCAGCCATGGTGACACGGCGGTAGGGGGCTTTGAAGTTTATCACATTGTCGCCCACTTTCACTTCGGTGGTGCCGTTCACATCCAGGCATATCTTTTCGAGCATCTTCTCGGTGAAGTCCATCATCCAGTTGTAGTCCTTGTAGCTCACATAGATTTCCATGCAAGTGAATTCGGGGTTGTGGGTGCGGTCCATGCCCTCGTTGCGGAAGTTTTTTGAGAACTCATACACGCCCTCGAAGCCGCCCACGATGAGGCGTTTGAGGTAGAGCTCGTCGGCGATGCGCAGGTAGAGGTCTATGTCGAGTGAGTTGTGGTGGGTGATGAAGGGGCGAGCGGCCGCTCCACCCGGTATTGATTGCAGGATAGGGGTTTCAACCTCCACGTAGCCGTGGCCGTTGAAATATTCGCGCATAGAGTTGAACATCTTTGTGCGCTTCAGGAAAATATCTTTCACGCCCTTGTTCACCACCAGGTCTACATATCTGCGGCGGTATCTGAGTTCGGGGTCGGTGAAGGCGTCGTAGGCCTTGCCATCTTTCATTTTCACGATGGGCAGGGGGCGCAGCGACTTGCTCAGCAGCTTAATCTCCTTGGCGTGGACGGTGATTTCGCCCATCTGAGTGCGGAACACAAATCCCTTGATGCCGATAAAGTCGCCTATGTCGAGCAGCTTTTTAAACACCACATTGTAGCCGTCTTTGTCTTCGCCGGGGCAGATGTCGTCGCGGCTCACATACACCTGTATGCGGCCCTCGGCATCTTGGAGCTCCATGAATGAAGCCTTGCCCATGATGCGGCGGCTCATGATGCGGCCGGCTATGGTCACTTCGCGGGCCGGTTGCAGGGCGTCGTCGAAGGTCTCTTTAATCTCTGCGGTGTGAGCATCTACGGGGTAGAGGGCGGCGGGATAGGGGTCGATGCCACGCTCTCTGAGGGCCTCCAGACTCTTTCTGCGGCCAAGCTCTTGCTCGTTTAGTTCGCGTCCGTCGACGCTCATCTGCGGGCACGCTCCTTGAGTCGCTCCGCTCTTTATATCATTTGCACTCATGATCTCAATTATAATTTCAATTTTTGCATTATTTTTCAACTTACAAAGTTAGTAAAAAAACTCCACTCCCACCTCTTAATTATAATTTTTTATCTTTGTATCGGTCAGGGCGGCAATCTGTGGGTGAATGTTTGCGCCGGGAAGTGTGTAGATTCAAGCGGGAAGTGCATGGACATTCTTCCGGATTTGTGTAGCTCCCGGGTGGCTGCTGCTTTTTTCGCTGCGGAATTATTGCTAACTTTGTGGGGTAAATGCGCACTATTATTTTATCGAGAAGGCAATTCGGGAGGCTTCAGGCCCTCGGCGGGTGGCTGGCTTTTGCTGTCGCCCTGCTCACTTATTGGCTCACCATGGAGCCCACGGCCAGTTATTGGGACTGCCCGGAGTATCTACTTGTGGCTCAAGGTCTGGAGGTGGGCCACCCGCCCGGCAATCCGGTGTGGATGCTGGCGGCTCGCATGGCCATAAATTTCGCCCCCGACCCCTCTTATGTCGCCTTGATGGTCAATGCTCTTAGCGGCCTGTTCACGGCGTTGGCGGCGCTGCTCATCTATCTCACTGTGTGTCTGCTCCTTGAGGGATTGGCCCACAAGAAGCAGCTCCAAAGCGAGGGCATGGCGCTGCATTTGGCCATTGTGCGCATTGCCTCGGGCCTCTGTGCCGCCCTGGCCATGACCTGGAGCGACTCGGTGTGGTTTTCGGCTGTGGAGGCCGAGGTCTACGCTTTCTCTCTCTTCCTGACCGCCCTCACCATCTATCTTGCTCTGCTGTGGGCCAAACGGGCGCATCTGCCTCATTCCGACCGCTATCTGATACTGATTTTCTATCTGGTGGGCCTCGGCATGGGTGTGCATGAGCTCAACCTGCTCTCGCTGCCCACGGTGGCGCTGGTGGTATGGTTTCGCCTACGCACTCTTCGCAGCAAGGGCAATTGGTGGCGCACTCTCCTGGCTGCCGGTGCCGGTGTGGCCTCGGTGCCGCTGCTGCTCTACGGTGTCAACCCGCTGCTCTTCGCTCTGGCTAAGGCCACCGAGCTTTGGATGGTCAACACCCTCCACTGCCCCTTCAACACCGGCCTGGTGGTGAGCATCTCCTCTCTGCTGCTGCTGCTCATAGCCCTCTGCCTCTATCTCTCGCTGCGCTCCGGCGGCACGCTGCTGCGCATCTGTAGAGTGGCTGTGTGGGGGTTAACGTTCTATATATTAGGGTTTTGTAGCTACGGTGTGATTATCATACGCGCTTGGGCCAATCCGCCCATCAACCAGAATGCGCCGGGCAATATTTTCGACTTTGAGAGCTACTATTCGCGCGACCAATATGGCGCCGCCCCCTTGCTGCGCGGCTATGCCTTCGGCGCTCCGAGGCTGAAGATGCAGACGGTGGCTGCCGACAGCTCCCTGAGCTACGGCCTTACCTACAACACCGACCCCCGCCCTCGCTATCTGAAGGCTCGCCCCGGCTATCGCCCGCTGTTGCGCACTCCCTTTGCCACCCATGCCGATTCGCTCTCTGCCGCCGACTTGCAATCGCGCACCGACGACTTCTACCTCCTCAACGATTATAGCTACTCGCAGGTGCGTGTGCCTCAGATGAAGATGTGGCTCCCTCGCCTATGGAGCGACACCCCCTCCGATGTGCAGTCGTATCTCAACTGGCTGGGCACCACTACCGCCTCCTTCGATTCTATCACCGATGTGACTTGGGCTGTTGACACCGCCGGCAACCCGGTGGCCTCCTATCGCCCCGACACCGCTCCGGCCCTGCTGCGCCCCACTTATATGCAGAACCTCCAATACTTCCTGGTCTATCAGACCTCCTTCATGTATTGGCGCTACTTCTTCTGGAATTTTGTGGGTAGGCAAAACGACTTCACGGGCCACGGCGAGCCCGATGCCGGCATGACCATCACCGGCCTTAACGCCATCGACAACCTCTATCTGGGCAATGTGTCGAAGGCTCCGGCCGACATCGCCGCCGGCAACAAGGGCCGAAATGTGTATTGGTTCCTGCCGCTCATCTTCGGCCTCTGGGGCCTCTGTTGGCAATGCCGCCGCGGCCGCGCCGGTCGCTGTGGCGCCACTGTGGTGGCCTCGCTATTCTTCTTCACCGGCCTGGCTATTGTGGTCTACCTGAATCAGACTCCGGTGCAGGCTCGCGACCGCGACTATGCCTTCCTGGGCTCCTACTATGCCTTCTGCATCTGGATTGGCCTGGGCATTGCGGCTCTTCACTCCCTGCTGGTGCGCTACATGAGTTCGCGTCGCCCGCTCCTGCCGGCCCTGATTGCCGCCTTGGTGGCGCTCGCCATCCCCTTGCAGATGCTCTCCCAGACTGCCGACGACCACGACCGCTCCCACCGCACCGCTACACCCGACATGGCCTACAATCTCCTCACCGCCTTGCCCCACAATGCCATCATGTTTGTGAACGGCGACAACGACACTTTCCCGCTCTGGTATATGCAAGAGGTGGAGGGTGTGCGCCCCGATGTCAGGGTTATCTCCCTGCCTTACCTCTCGCTGACCACCTATACCGACAATCTATACTTGTGGGCGCGCAATTCCGCGCCGCTTCCCCTCACGGTGCCGCGTGCCGACCTGGCTGTGGGCCGATATAATTATGTGGCTCTCGGCAACGATTCCACCGAGCATGAGCTCCTCCCCGCCCTCAAGGCCATGTATGCCTCCGAGGCTTCGCAGCGCTCGGTGCCCTCTCTGCCCGGCTATCGCTATTTTGTGGTCTACGACACTGACACTCTGCATCTTGACTTGCGCAACTCGGGCCTCACCACCCCCGGTAGCCACACCATGCGCCAGGAGTCGCTGCTTATAGCCGACATTCTGGCCACCTCGGCCGCCTCGGCCTCTCCGCGCCCCATAGGCACACTTGCCGACAAGTCGCTCAACGGCCTGCTCTCGCAGCTCATGCCCTCAATGCGCACGGTGAGCCGCACAGCCATTCTCGACCCCGCAGCTGCCGGTCCCGACTATGCCGAGGTGGCGCGTCTTGCCGCCACCGACTTCCGTTTCGGCTCGGTGAGCAGCTATCCTTACCTCGACCCGGTCACCGGCTCGCAGGTCACCCAGTTCCGCCGCACTCTCATCACTGCTGCCGGCTATCTGGCTGCCGATTCGGCTACCGCCCCGCAAGCCTTGCAACTTCTGCGCCTTGTGGAGCGGCAGATGCCACCCGAAGCACTCCCGTATGCACCTTGCATCACACCCAAGGCGCTGCTATTCCCCGAGAGCTCAAAAGTGGCCGGCCTGCCCGAGGATGAGGTCCCTCAGATGGTCAATTCTACCGAAGCTATTGAGTTTGCCTCCGCCCTGTGGAAGGTGTCGCGCTCCCTGTCCAACCCTGCGTTGGCCGCCGAGGCCAAGCGTCGT